>CAZBBV010000152.1:0-5108 GCA_964490025.1 uncultured Cryomorphaceae bacterium
TAGCGGGGGTATCCGCCTGAGGCGGAGAACCTACGGCCTTTATGGTTCAATTAGATAAAAAAAAGCCGACATAAGTCGGCTTTTCTCAGTAGCGGGGGTATCCGCCTGAGGCGGAGAACCTACGGCCTTTATGGTTCAATTAGATAAAAAAAAGCCGACTTATGTCGGCTTTTCTCAGTAGCGGGGGTAGGACTCGAACCTACGGCCTTCGGGTTATGAGCCCGACGAGCTACCATCTGCTCCACCCCGCGATTTGAGGGGCAAAGATAAAAACATAATGCCCAAAGGCAAGACATTTACAAAATATACTTTCTCTCGATCTCGAACCTACGTCCGCCTCCGGCGGATATGAGACCGACGAGCCATATGGCTTCAACCACCATTGTAGCGCAAGGGCAAATACATAATGGCCAAAGGCAAGACATTTACAAAATAAAGCTTCGACCAAACCAGCCACCCAATTCCATGAGCATGGCCAAGCCCACATGCACAATGATGCCACCATAGGTGCTGCGCGTATTGTACGACACTATGCCCAGCAGCATTCCTCCAAAGAAGGAGCTAATCGTTTCGCCAAGGGGCTTTCCAAAGTGGATGGTGACATAAAATACGGCCATGGGAAGTATAGCCTTCGGGCCGAGCCAATGCACAAAAGCCAGCACCAAAAATCCGCGAAAGAAAATTTCCGTGGCAACAAAGTCGAGGGCATAGGTCAGTTCGAAAGCCGCAATGCGGGGCCAATCGCTAGCTGAAACAACTGAAGCCCAAATAAAGCGCATGAATTGAGGGTAGGTTGCTAAAAAATCGGGTTGGGTGGAAGCCCAGCCCACCAAGGGCACTGCGGCAAAAACAAGCGCGAGGTATGGCAGAACATTGGTTTTGCGGAGGCCAAAGAACGGTGAAACATGCTTTTTCAAAATAACATAGAGCAGCACCAATGGCGCCAATACACTTAGTGCCTGCACCAATTGATTGATGATGCTGTAGTAAAACAGGTAGTCTTCTCGGCTCAAGGGACTGTCCGAAAGCCAATAGCGGTGGTCGTTGAATGCCACTCTGAAGGCATAGATTAAAATCCCTAAAGTGGCGGGAAGAAATATTCCCCGAAGAATCTTTCGGGTTTCCGGATCTTTTCTGAGCACCCACATGAGCGTGCCCCACCACGCAGCGCCATAGAAAAGTGCAAAACTCAACCACCGGAACCAAAAGTTGGATTTGGCATTCAAATATTCGCTTTCAAGATTAAAGCTGTATTCAAGCGCCACAAGAACAAATAGAAACAAAAGAGGAAGCATGAAATCGCTCCACCGCAAATGGAGGCTATAATATTCCTTGATGTATTGTCCAAGCTTTTTCATGCTATGAGGAACTTTTCATTTCCTTTATCAACTTACGTATATCGCGGATGAGGAGTTTCATTTCGTCGTCGTTGGTGCCGTCGTAGAAGCCACGGAGGCGACCTTCGGTGTCTACCAGCACGAAGTTTTCTGTGTGAATGAAGTCCACCTCGCCACCGTCGCCCTCTGTAATAACAGCGAAATAGCTTTTCCTGGCGAGCTCGTAAATGTGCTTTTTATCCCCTGTGGTAATAATCCATTTCCCCGAAATAGCCCCATTCTTCGCAGCATAGGCCTTAAGCACCGGAACCGAATCCATTTCAGGCGTAACGCTATGCGAAAGAAGAAGCACCTGCGATTCGTCTTTAAATTCATCCTGAAGCCGGCGCATGTTTCGCGCCATGTCCTTGCAAATGGTAGGACAGGTGGTGAAGAAAAAATCCGCCACGTAGATTTTGTCCTTGAACATTGCCTCTGTCACCGTTTTTCCATCCTGATCAGTTAGGGTAAAAGGCGCCACGCGGTGCTTTCCTTTCTTGCCGTGCAGCGACTCGTCAACCAATTTTGGGTTAATGTCGCCCGGAGTAAAAACCGGCAATGGCTTTTCAGGCGTTAGGACAAAATTGACCACCGCCCATCCCGTAAAAAAGATGAGAAACACCACCAGCACCCTGATTAAAATCGGCTTCATATTCCACGAATTATATGGCCGCAAGTTTAGAAGATAAATTCCAAGGCATAACAACTATCTTAGCACACTAAACCGTGTGAATAGTAACTCCATGAAAACAATAATACCCTTTTTCGCCGCAGTATTTTTTATTGCTGCTTTTGTGCAATGCGGCAGCAACGATATAGAAAAGCTGGAAGAACAAGTGCTGGACTTGCACGACACAGTGATGGTGGAAATGCAAGACATGCGCGCTGTGCAGCAACAGTTGGATGCCGCACTCACAGCAATGGACAGCCTCCCTGCCGACTCAATTGACATGGACTTCTACATCGAGCTTCAGGACGCTAAAGCCTTGATAAGCAGCAGCTACAAAGAAATGATGGACTGGATGCGCGACTACGACAAGCCAACCGGCGACACGCCAAAGGAGGAGATTAAATCCTATTTGGAAGCCCAATATGAAAGCATGAAAGCCATCCGCCAGAAGATGCAGGACGGACTCAATAAAGCCGAAGCTTTGCTTACAAATGCGTGAAGTATCGCTTCATTCTTCGTGAATAACCCCGTTAAAAACTAATCGCTTAGGCGCGTTTACTGCTCGTGGCAGCCGTTTTACCTTAGGGAAAACAAATAAGCCATGATCACGAAGGAGAAAAACAACTATTTTGAAATGGCACTGTTGGTGGGCTTTTTGGCCATATTGGCTGTTGCCGTTGCGGTGAATGTTGCCTAAAATCTATTTTATAGATTGGGCTTTTTGACGATAGGTCTGGGCCATCTCCGGTTGTCCCATATTGTCATACGTGAGCGCAATATTCATCAGGTTTTGTTTGTCTTGCGGGACAAACTTTTCGGCCTCCTTAAAATAACGCATGGCCTTATCGTATTGGCCGAGCGCTGCATACGACACCCCTAAATCTTTCATCACATCCGGTTGCGTCGGGTCAATGGCGTAGGCCTTTTCCAAATAAATAATGGTGTTTGGTATATCCTGCTTGTGCTTGCCATACAGGGTAGCCAACTTCCGGCACACATCCGAACGATTGGGCGCCAGGGCATGCACCTTCAAGAAGGTCTCAATCTGCAGGTCGTAGTTGTCGCGCTTGTTGAAGATCACGCCCAGGTTCTGATGCACATTCTGATCGTTGGGATTGAGCTGCAAAATGCGCATGTAGTAATCCAGCGTCTTTTCGTAGTTCTCCTCCATCTTAAACCATGCATTGCCCAGCAACAGCATGGCATCCTTGTATCGCGGATGAATTTCCAGCGCATGCTCCAGATGGGCAATGGCCTGTAGATAAGTTTCGCGTTTCTTCACCGGGTCGTTGGTGATGCCGTCGGCCATATTCACATAGGTGCCGCCCGCCGTCACATTTCCTTTGGCGCTGTTCTTACTAATCTTTATGTCATGCAGGAAAAGGGTTTCATCGTCCTTCCAGTCGGGGTTTCGAGATATGGTCTTAAAAGAAAAGCCCACTAAAACCACAAGTAGAATGGCTCTGCTCACTTGCATGGCTTTTGCCGCATCCATCCATTTTGGAAGGCTATGGAGCACAAAATAGCCCGCCGCAATGCACCACCCCAAGGAAGAGATGTACACAAAGCGTTCGTTCATAAACACCCCCACGGGGAAGAATAAATTGCTCACCACCGAAAGTGTGGCCAAGAATAAAATGATGGCGAATGCATACACCGATTTTTTACGCATGGTGAGCAATGCTGTAATAGCCAAGCCCAGATATACGGCTATGGAAAGCAGGAACTGCCAGTCGGTGATTTTGATAATGGGAATGTGGTACGGATAGTAGTCGAAGGTGAGCGGATGTGGGAAGAACATAAGCTTGATATACAAGCCCAGGGTGTACATAATGGTGGCAAATTTCTCCCCTGCATTCATATTGAGGTAAGGGTTGTTCATGAGCTCCGGTGGCAGGTTGGTGGTAGGAAAACCAATGATGCTCTGACGGATGAGCATAAAGACAGCAGCAGCAGCCAGCAGTGGCCAACTTGCAGCGAATATCTCTTTCCATTTCAGCTCAGTGAAAAAGAAAAGCGCAAAAGGCACGACAGCCAAAAAGGTGATGGCATTCTCTTTCGAAAGCAGGCCCAGAAATAGCGCAATGGCGGAATACGCCAGATATTTTCGTTCTTTCTTCATCACAAAATCAAAGGTAAACTTGAGGGCATACAGCGAACCCAGCATGGTCATGATCTCGTCCCGACCTTTGATATTGGCCACCGCCTCGGTGTGTAGTGGGTGGGCAATGAACAGTAGCGTGATGACAAATGGCAAACTCAGGTACCAGGTTTTTTGCTCGTAATTTTTAAACATGCGCACCAACACCTGATACAGCACCACGGCAGTCCATAGGTACAAGAGCAGGTTTACAAAATGCGATACCGTGGGGTTGCCTATGCTCAGGCGGTTGTTGTTCTTGTCGGCGGTAAACTGCCCCTGGGCATTTTTCTCCGGCTTGCCAAACATCTCTATTTCAATGGCGAAAGTGGCCAGCGATAGCGGGCGATAACGACCACCGGCTACCAGCTCTTTGGTTTCGCCAAAAAAACCGGTGAAAGTGTCGTACTTAAAGATGTCCGGAATGCCGGAAGCGCCGCGTTTCACGAAGGTGTTTTGTTTGATCACTATCGTGTCGTCCAGCGCATAGTCGTTGCCCAGCGAGTTGGCATAGAGCAGGAAAGTGAAGATGGCGAAGATGAGGTAGATGGTGCGTCGCTTCTCTGAAAAAGGCAGACTGTTGGACTTTTGCGGACTTTTTTTCGAGCTTTTGGCCATGGTTTTGGTTTTTGTCGGGATGCCAAATGTAATAGTTTTCATTTGCGACAAGTTGGACAGTTTAAAGTGAAAAACTAAAAACTAAAAGTGAAAAGTGAAAAATCCTTACTTCTTTCCCAAATCACACCGTGGACTCCCGCACTAGCGGGACGCGGGTGGACCGTCGTCTGTGGACCAAAAGCCGTGGACAAAAAAAGTTACACGCTAAAAGTCAAACGGGCACCATCCCAACTCGCTTGCACAATATCACCGTGGTCAGTGGTCAGTGGACTGTCGACCAAAAGGCTATGGACAAAAAAAGTTA
>CAZBBV010000153.1:0-207 GCA_964490025.1 uncultured Cryomorphaceae bacterium
GCACAAGCGAGGACGCTTGCGCCAGCCTTTGACATATCAAGGATCTTGAGGGCCAAAGGCATATGCCGCACCCCGCATCATTTCGTAAAGAACACGTCCCTTCCCGCAAGCAGATTCCGAAACAAGTTCGGAATGACGCGCAATGGTGACCCTCATCCCCTTCGCGTGAAATTGGAATTCTTTTCATTCGGAATGCCTAAATTCCCA
>CAZBBV010000153.1:217-5093 GCA_964490025.1 uncultured Cryomorphaceae bacterium
TGAGCAGCACCACCAGCCATGTGTTCCTCACCGGAAAGGCGGGCACAGGCAAGACCACCTTTTTGCGCCACCTGGCCGGCACCACCTACAAGCGCTTTGTAATTGTTGCCCCCACGGGCGTGGCAGCGCTGCATGCGCAAGGCACTACCATCCATTCGCAGTTTTTACTGCCATTGGCCAGCTTTATTCCTGAGCGCAAAATGGATGGCAATGGCTCCGAAGGCGCTTTCATAGCGCAGGACAGCTTGGCGCGCCATCACCCGCTCAACGACGTGCGGCGCCGTGTGTTGCGCCAAATAGACCTACTGATCATTGACGAAGTGAGCATGCTGCGTCCGGATGTGCTGGACGCCATTGACTACCGCCTGAAATCGGTTCGAAGGAATTTTCAGCAGCCCTTTGGCGGCGTTCAGTTGCTGCTCATTGGCGATCTGTATCAGCTCGCACCTATAGTGAAAGACTACGAATGGCAGGTGCTCAAGCGCTATTACAGCACGCCTTTTTTCTATTCGGCCAGGGCCTTTAGGGAGCAGGACTTCGTGCACATTGAGCTCGACAAAATATTTCGCCAAGCCGACAACACCTTTATCGCCTTGCTGAACCGCATTCGCAACAACGAAAGCACGCAAGCCGATTTCGACCTGCTGAATGCGCATTACAAAACCGAGTCTGAAATTAGAATGTTGAAGGGCTACATCACCCTCACCACCCATGTGCGACAAGCAGAGGAGATCAATAAGCGGATGCTCAACGAACTGAAAGGAAGGTCCATAAAGTTGGAAGCGGAAGTGTCAGGACAATTTCCGGAACATATGTATCCGGTGGATAAGTCCATGGAATTGAAAGTGGGCGCTCAGGTGATGTTTGTGAAAAACGACAGCTCCGGCAAGGGCTTGTATTACAATGGAAAACTGGCCGAAGTGGTGCGCGTGGAGGCACCCGACATGGTGGAGGTGCGCATGCTTTCGGACAATAGCCTTTATGTTTTGAAAAGGGAGGAATGGAGCAACAAGCGATATGTGCTCAACGAAGCTACGAAAGAACTGGACGAAGAGCAGTTGGGCAGCTTCATGCAATTTCCCGTGCGGCTAGCTTGGGCGGTTACCATACACAAGAGTCAGGGACTCACTTTCGATAAAGCCATCATAGATGCCGGAAGCGCCTTTTCGCCGGGACAGGTCTATGTGGCGCTGAGCCGCCTCACAGGCATGGAGGGCTTGGTGCTGCGCACCAAGCTGCACGCCGGCGCCATCAGCACCCACCGTGATGTGGTGGCATTTTCGGCAGCCAAACCCGACCACGAAGCCTTACAAAGCAAACTGCAGGAACAACAAAGGCGATTTGTGCTCCAAACCCTGGAGGAATGCTTCCATTTCGGCGACTTGATGGGCGAGCTCAACCAGTTTCAGTCGAGTGATGCAGGGCAGATGGAGTTTGAAGACGACGAGATGCGCAACGCCATGAAAGACCTTCGGGAGGCATTGGCCAAGGAGCAGGAGAATCTGGAGAAATTTCGATCGCAGCTCAAGCTTCTGCTCGTTGCCGGCGATTACGCCAAGTTGATAGAACGGCTGGAAAAAGGCAGCAGTTACTACCTCGATTTACTTTGGAAAATGCTTTACAAGTTGCTGTTACATCACGAGCATGTGGCCGGTTTCAGCAAAACGAAAGCCTACCTCAGTTCGCTGGACGACATTGACCAGCTGCTGATGAACAAAATTTCCCGCATGGACACTGTGGCCTACCTAGTGCAATGCATTCAAGAAAACATACCCATAGAGAAAAAGCCCGAACAAGAGCGCCGACGACTAGAAAAGCGTAGAAACTTGCTGCAAAAAGCAGAGGAAGACACGAAGGCCAATCCTAAGGCCAGCCTCAGCAAGTCAGGAAAGAGGAAGAAAGGCGCCAAGCCCAAAGTGGTGAAAGGCGAAACTTACAGGATTACGTATGCCATGTTTTTGGGCGGCATGAGCATTGAGCGCATTGCCACCGATAGGGGCTTGGCACGCGGAACCATAGAAGGGCACCTCCGCAAGGGCGTAGCCGAAGGAGAGATACCCATTGAACGAATTTTTACGCCGGCTGAACTGGCCGAATTGAAGGCCGCTTTCCGCGGGCATAAAGGGGTGATGGCACAGATGATGGCGGAATACGGTTCGCGCTACAGCTTTTCCTTGCTGCGCATCATTCAGGATGTTTATAAGAATCCTTAGCCTCTGTTAAAATTCGGATTCATAGTTCGCACACTTCTAAAACATAACAATCCGGGATTTGATTCCTTGAAAATCATAATAATTTGGGATTTGAATCCTGAAGCCCACTGCATTTCGGCAGAAATTAGAGGGGGGACTTTTTAGCTAATAGCAGTACTATTTATCACTGTCAATTCCTTTTCCAGTCAATAAACTTTGTGGTGAACATTTAATCTGTGCGCCATGAAAACTAGAATATTACTCTCGATTTTTCTTGTGAGCCAATTGGCTATTTCGCAAACCTATAACTGGACACAGCAAACCAGTGGCGTAGCGCAAACGCTCAATGATGTCTTTTTTGTCAATAGCCAAACAGGTTGGGTCGTAGGGGTAAGTGGCATTGTGCTCAATACCTCCAACGGAGGGATGCAATGGAGTGCCCAAAGCAGCGGGACGACCCAAAATTTGGAAACGGTATTTTTTATTTCTGAATCCGTAGGCTGGATTGGCGGCGGCACAAGCAATGCATTATTGCTTAAAACCACCAACGGTGGACAAACTTGGACCCCGATCGCGACAAGCATTAACAAGTCTATACTCGACATTGAATTCGTTGATAACAATATCGGCTGGCTTATTACTTCCGATAGTATTTATTATTCGAGCAATGGCGGAGTAAGCTGGGTTTCTGAGGGATATACAGCGCTCAATGCTTCTGCAGTAAATGCTTCTTTGGCAGTAGTTTCCGCTACTTCTGCTTTTGTAGGCGGTCGGAAATTTCAAACCGGAATACAGGACTCCAGCCCAGAGGTTTTCGATCGCCGCTTGGTGAATGGCAGCTTCCTTTGGGGACCTACCACTGCCGAGCAGTTCGACGGCAACGACCGCATAGAATCAATTGCTTTTGCCTCCGAATCGCTGGGATTTGCTGGCGGTATCAATGGTAAATTGTATAAAATGGAAGCTGTACTTCCCGTATTTTCAGGTCCTTGGGTGGTGAGCATGGACTTGGGTGGCGGTAACAACCAAACCATAAATTCCATTGTATTTCCAACGGAAGAAAGAGGATTATTCAGCACCCCTAGTCAGATGGGGATGAATACCTACAGTCTCATTTATCATACTTTCAACGAAGGAGATACTTGGTTAGGACCGGACAGTATTCCTGATTTCTTGTTGCAAAGTATGTGTGCGCCTAATGATATGACGGCGTGGGCTGTGGGAGTGAGTGGAAAGATTTATCGCGGTATTGATCCTGCATTTGGCGTAAGTGAAATATCCAATGCCTTTGAGGTTAAGATTTATCCGAATCCCGTGGGTAACAAACTAACTGTTGAGCTGCCGCAGTCTCAGCCCGAAATAGAGATAGTCATTACCAACCACTTGGGTCAAAGGATTTTTACCGGAGAAATGAGCACATCACTTCGCCTAGAAATTGAAAGCAAAGTTTGGCCAGCCGGAGTTTATTACATTCGTTTAAAAAATAGCAAGGTCTTCTTCATAAGTAAAGTGGTCAAGCTCTAAGAGCTAACCTGTAACCGTAGTTGCCCTTTGATAGCGTTCACGCAGGTTCCGTTTTCCCTATTTGCCATTTTCTACTTGAATTATGTCAGCAAAAACGGTCAACCCATTTCAGGCATTCATAAAATTGCAGTTCCGGCATTCTTCAGTCATGAGAGGTTTTTTCCTTTCAACTGTTGTTATTTCTTATTATTTGTGGAATATTGAACTGGCTTAGAATCAATAATTACGAGAAATGAAGTTGGCAATAATTTCAGTACTACTATTTCATACTATAGGATATCAAGAAAAGGATGTTACCGTCGTCTGTAAAGGAAAGGAACTTGAAGGTATAGAGGTTGGTATTTTATCCGAATTGAATGACAATTCTTCCTGCTCTGGAGATGAAATTACAATTTGGTTGTTTCCAATTGAAGGAGATACAGTGTACATGAAGGATGTGCCTTGTCATCACTTTCTAAATTGCAAGAAGATGATAATTAATATTGATCACAAGGAATCTCATTGCACGAAGGCAGTGTTACATAATGGTAAGATAGCCATTGTAATTGGAAAAAGAAGAGAGACGAAATGCAGCAAAAAGGTCAATACAATTCATCTCTTCATGGAAGAAGCAGATAATTGAAATAACATGACAACAAGAGTTTCAAATTGATTACCCCTTATCATGACAACTACTAGTCACTTTTCGATTTGCCATTTTCTACTTGAATTATGTTGGCAAAAGCGGTCAACTTATTTCAGGCATTGTCAACTCACAACTCAAGACTCACGACTTACCACTTACAACTAAGCACTCAGCACTAAGCACTCAACACTCAACACTGCGAAGCGCTAGTGTGCCATCTTCCGCGATAGCGCGTTGTCGTAAATCTCTTTGTACTCGTGCACAAAACCGAAAGATTCGCCGTCAATGTCCAATTTGCCTTTGGTCACATGGCCCAGGAGTAGGTAAGGCACCTCGCTCTGTTTCATGATGGCCAGAAAATTCTCTTCCTGATCCATGTCCAGGCTCACCACCACACGGCCTTGTCCTTCGCCAAAAAGGAAGGCATCCGGGCGAATGTCGAGGTCGGTTTCGATATCAAAGCCCAAGCCCATAGGCATTGATTTTTCCAGCAGGGTGATGAACAGTCCGCCTTCGCTCACGTCGTGGGCGCTGC
>CAZBBV010000154.1:0-5088 GCA_964490025.1 uncultured Cryomorphaceae bacterium
GTGCTCCAAGCGGTATTTGGTCCACATCTCCAAGGCGTTTTGGCAAATCTTCACCGCGCCTTCGCCCTTGTCGCGCGCCTGGTTCTGTCGGAGTAGCGAACGCAATTGGGTTTCTACTTCCACATAATTCTCCAACTGAATCGAATATGGTCGAGCGGCTTCGTCCATCAGCATGCGGGTGTACATGCGCTCCACTCTGTCGGCGGTTTGGACGATTTGCTGGTGAATGCTCGCGTCGTAGTCGGAAACAAACTTGACCTGACACGAAAAAACGAACAGCGAAAGAATGGTGAAAAGGGTTAGGTTTCTCATCAGCGAAAAAGTTTTGGAAAAGGTAGGCATTTCATCTTTTCAAAAGACGCGGGCATACTGCTTATCCGAGTTCATTTACTTAGCTTTGCGCCTCGAAATTCGAGTGCATTACGCAACGAAAATAAAGATTTAACACGCTGAAAATGAACATTACCAAAACGCAGATTGACAATCTAAACGCTACCATTCAACTGGAGATAAGCGCCGCCGACTATATGGACAAGGTGGAGAACGCCCTGAAGGACTACCGCCGCAAAGCCAGCATTCCGGGCTTTCGCAAAGGCATGACCCCCATGGGCATGATCCGCAAGATGTATGAAAAGTCGGTGATAGTGGACGAAGTGAACCGCGTAATGCAAGACAGCATTTTCAACTTTTTGGAAAGCGAAAAACTGGAAATTCTGGGCAATCCGCTACCCATCAACGAAACCCCGATTGACTGGGACACGCAGCGCGATTTCTCCTTCCAGTTTGAAGTGGGCATGTCGCCGAGCTTTGAGGTAAATCTTTCGGAAAAAGACAAAGTGGCCTACTACAAAATAGTGGCTGCCGATAAGATGGTGGACGACTACATTGCCGACCTGCGCCAGCGCTACGGCAAAATGAGCCAGGCCGAAGTGTCGGGCACCGAAGACACGCTTTTTGGCGAATGGAACGAACCCAATGCCGAACACGGACATCCGCACAATGGCAGCATAGTGCTGAGCCGCTTGGAGAACAAAGCCACTGTGGCCAAGCTCACCGGACTAAAAGTGAACGACAGTGTGGAGCTGAACATAAGCGAAGAGTTGAAGCCCATGACCCTGGAATCCATTGTAGGCCATGAAGAGGTAGAGGCTGGTGTGCATGGAAACCTGTTCACTTTCACAGTAAACAGCATTGCCCACGTGGAGCCAGCGGAATTGAACCAGGAATTTTTCGACCGCATGTTTGGCGAAGGAAAGGTGGCCGACGAAGCCGATTTCCGCAAGAACATCAAAGAAGTGATCGAGAGCAGCTTTGTGGCCGACAGCGACCGCAAGTTTCTGAACGACGCCAGCGACTACCTGATGAACAAGCTAAAGCTTTCGCTACCGGATACTTTTTTGAAAAAATGGCTGACCACCACCGGCGAAAAGCCCATGAGCGCTGAAGAAGTGGAGAAAGAATACGACCGCTATGCCGAGGGCACCAAGTGGCAGCTTATCCAAAACCGACTGGCCGAAGAGCACCACATCCACATCCACCGCGAAGAGCTGGAGCAATATGCCGAAGGCTATGTGCGCGCCCAACTTTCGCAATACGGGCAGATGAACTGGACACCGGAAGATATAAGCGGCATGGCCAAGCGCATGATGAAAGAAGAAACGCAGGTGCGCCGCATGAGCGACGAGCTGTTTATGGAAAAACTCATCAGCCTGTTCAAAGACAAAATGAGCGTGGAGCAGAAGGAAGTGAGTTATGAAGATTTCGTGGCCTTGGCAACAAAATAAATACATTTGGGTTCTTTAGTAGCATTGAGAAACCAAACACAACATCATTACATGGATTCATCAGAATTTAGAAAATACGCCACCGGCCATTTGGGCATCAGCAGTCTTTCATTAGACAATTTCACTTCCTACCACCAGCGCGTGGCAGGACCTGTAGGGCTTACGCCTAATATTATTGAAGAACGCTCCATGAACGTGGTGGCCATGGACATCTTCTCACGCTTGATGATGGACCGCATCATTTTCCTGGGTGTGCCCATCAACGATCAGGTGAGCAACATCATCCAAGGGCAGTTGCTTTTCCTTCAGTCACTAGATGCGAAAAAAGATGTGCAAATCTACTTGAACTCGCCCGGAGGTGGCGTGTATGCAGGATTGGGCATATACGACACCATGCAGCTCATAGGCCCTGATGTGGCTACCATTTGCACCGGCATGGCCGCCAGCATGGGTGCTGTGTTGCTGTGCGCGGGCGCCAAAGGCAAGCGTTCCGGTTTGCCGCACAGTCGCGTGATGATTCACCAACCACTGGGCGGCGCTCAAGGCCAAGCCAGCGATATTGAAATCACCACCCGCGAGATTTTGAAATTGAAAAAAGAACTTTACGAAATCATAGCCAAGCACAGCGAACAGGACTACGACAAGGTATATGCCGACGGCGATCGCGACTACTGGATGACCAGCAGCGAAGCCAAGGAATACGGCATGATTGACGAAGTGCTTGGGCTTAAAAAATAAACAAGGATGAAACCTGAACTCAACTGCTCGTTTTGCGGGCGCAAGAAAAGCGAAACCGCCATACTGATTGCCGGAATCGACGCGCATATATGCGACCAATGCATTGAGCAGGCACACAACATCCTCACCGAAGAGCAGCAGTATGCCGACACCGAAGGGCTAACCAAGCAAATAACCCTGCGCAAGCCCAGGGAAATCAAGGAGTTTCTCGACCAATATGTGATTGGGCAAGACCAGGCCAAGAAAGTGCTGAGCGTGGCGGTGTACAACCACTACAAACGCATTTTGCAAAACGAAGCCAAAGACGACGAGGTGGAAATCCAGAAGTCGAACATCATTATGGTGGGCGAAACAGGCACCGGAAAAACCCTACTGGCGCAAACCATTGCCCGCATGCTGGGCGTGCCCTTCACTATAGTAGATGCCACGGTGCTTACCGAAGCCGGCTATGTGGGTGAGGATGTGGAAAGCATCCTAAGTCGCTTGCTTCAGGCAGCCGACTACGACGTGAAAAAGGCCGAGCGCGGCATTGTGTTCGTGGACGAAATAGACAAAATAGCCCGCAAGAGCGACAACCCGAGCATCACACGCGACGTGAGTGGCGAAGGCGTGCAACAAGCATTGCTGAAGCTGCTGGAAGGTGCCAAAGTGAATGTACCACCCCAAGGCGGACGCAAGCATCCCGACCAGAAATTTGTGGAAGTGAACACGCAAAACATCCTCTTCATTGCCGGTGGTGCTTTTGACGGAATAGAGAAAGTAATCAGCCGACGTGTGGGCCATCAGGCCATCAGCTTTGCTGGTGCCGAACACGCCAAAGAGCTGGACCAGCACCATTTGTTGCAATACCTTTCGCCACAAGATTTGAAAAGCTTCGGCCTCATTCCCGAATTGATTGGCCGACTGCCACTCACCACCTACCTCAATCCGCTGGACAGAGAAACTCTCCTTCGGATACTCACCGAACCGAAAAATGCCATCACCAAGCAATACATCAAGCTTTTTGAGCTGGACGGCATAGAGCTGGAATTCGACCAAAAAGCCCTGGAATATTTGGTGGACAAAGCGGTGGAATTCAAGCTTGGCGCACGCGGACTGCGCTCCATTTGCGAAGCCATGCTTATGGACGATATGTTTCATAGCCCATCAGACGACGAAAAACGCAAGGTGCGTGTGACTTTGGAATACGCCAAAAACCACATCAGCCGTTCGGCGTTGCAAAAGCTGAAAGCGGCTTCATAGCCGGTCTTCCCTATTTCCAATCCCGCTTATCTTTCACGAAATTCTTACACTAAATGTTTGCATGGCCGTAATGCTTACTTTTGAGAAAAGCTTTCAGAAAGATGAACATTGAATCGACTAAACTTGAATTGATGCAGCTCTTGCTTCAAACGGAGAAAGAAAGTTTGTTGGCCAAATTGAAGAAGGTTTTTGAAGAAGAGGGCGACTGGTGGGACGAGCTTTCAGCCGAGGAAAAAGAGAAAATTAATCAGGGAATAAAAGATGGCGAAGAAGGAAGAACTACCGAGCATAGCGAGGTGATGAAATCTTTCAAAAAATGGCATTGAAAATTGTCTGGACCAACCAGGCACTAAATGGCTTTCAAGAGGTTTTGAATTACTTGGAAGAAGAATGGACAGCGAAGGAAGTTCTTCAATTGGAAAAAAACATTGACGGTTTTATTGAAAGAATCAGCCGGTATCCTAACATCTATCCGGCAAGTAAAACAAAGCAAAAGCTGAGAAAAGGACTTGTGGATAAAAACAACTATATCGTCTATAGGCTATTCACCAATCCAAGGCGAATTGTGATAATCAACTTTCGGGGAACACGACAAAATACTCCCTAGACTACTTCCTCCGCTCGTATATCTCAAAAGTATAGGCAAAAGCATGGCGCTCATCCGCCGGATGGGCTTCCTGCCACACACGTTCCCATATGGTAGGATCTATTTCCGGGAAGTGGGTATCGCCTTCTATGGCCGTATGCACACGGGTGATGTACAGCCGATCGGCTATGAGCATGCCTTTTTCATAAATCTGCGCGCCGCCAACTATAAATGGCTCTTCGTCGCCTTGCACCTGCGCGAATGCCTGACTAAGCGAACCCGCCGTGAGGCAGCCCTCCGGTTTGTAGCTTTCATCCCGCGTTACCACTATGTTCACTCGGTTGGGCAGGGGTTTGTCCAGACTCTGAAAGGTGTGCCGCCCCATGATCACATGGTGGCCACGAGTTTTATCCTTAAAAAATTTCAGGTCGTTGGGCAGATGCCAAAGCAACTGGTTGTCGCGCCCTATGGCGCCGTTTTCGGCCACCGCCGCTATCATGGATATGGTCACTCCGCTTTTCGGTTTAGTTCTTCTTCATACAATTTCTCCAGACGCTTTTGTTCCCAATTGGGTCCAAAGAACGGGTTCATGCCAAAGGTGCCGAAGCCTTGAAAAGCCACACCCAAACCCCAACCCACCAAGGGGTAGATGAACCACAGATGCTCCGGCGACTTCCATAGGTTGATGGCAATAAGAAAAGCCATGACCAACACATATGTGGCCAAATGGCTGTAGAA
>CAZBBV010000155.1:0-5080 GCA_964490025.1 uncultured Cryomorphaceae bacterium
CCTGCGAGGCGCTTGTTGGCTTCGGCCATCACACGGCCCATGTCTTTTACGCTGGTGGCGCCCAGTTCATCCACTATGGCTTTCATTTCGGCTTTTAGCTCCGCGCCTTCGAGTTGCTTGGGCAAGAAGCCTTCAATGATGCTGAGCTGCGCTTCTTCCACTTCGTATAGGTCGGCGCGACCTTGAGCGCGGAATATTTCAATGGAGTCTTTGCGTTGCTTCTGGAGGCGCTGCAGGAGTTTGATTTCATCTTCGGCGCTAAGCTGGTGGCTCGGCCCCACTTCAGTCACCGCCAGCAGTATCGCCGACTTAATGGCTCTCAATGCTTCCAGGGTATCTTTTTCACGGGCCTTCATGGCCTCTTTTATGCGGTCGTTTACTTGCTCTGTGAGTGTCATTTTCTATGTGTTTTTGAAGGGAATAAAAAAAGGGATAAGCCTTTGCAAACTTATCCCCTTTTCACTGATCTCAAGGAAAGCTAATCCACATTATCGTGGAGAAAACTATTTTTTGAACGTAGATGGGTGCCCTCCGAGTCTTCGGATACCGACATGCGGTTTCCGGGTTGCTCGCTCGAATGAGGTACATTGTCCAACTCTACGCCAAGGCGTTTGTAGGCCGGTTCGCTCTCGAAATGCTCGAGACCGTTCGGCTGATTTCTGAATTTGTAATTGAAGGCTTTGAGGCGCTCCTTGCGCTCCTGCACCTTGTCGCGCATCACTTCCTGCAGGCTGCGGTCCATGTTCTGGTCCACCGGCTGAATGTCTAAAATGATCTCTTTGGCTTCGCTTTTTGGTGCTTCTTTGGTCTCGGTCTTGGCCTCTACCTCCGGTGCATGGTCGTTTTTCACGGTAAAGTTGAACAAGGACATGTCCTCTTCCTCCTGCGACTCAAAGAAGGCATCTTCAATGCTTTTCAGCGACTTTTTAGGCGCAAATTCTTCCTCTTCCGATTCCAGCACCATGGTGATGCGCTCTTCTTCCGCCTCTTCCATCATTTCCACCTGCGCTTCTTCCTGCATTTCAGGCTCCATTTCCTCTATTGCCTCCGGCTCCAGATTGAACACGATATCGGCGCTTTCTTCCTCCTCCTCGGCACTTTCTTCTTCCATGAAGATGAAATCATCATCCTCTGCTTCTTCGGCCTCAATAATCGCTTCTTCGGCCACTATTTCTTCGGCTACTTCTTCCTCAGCAACGAGTTCCATTTCCTCTTCTTCCATAGCTTCTACAACATCCTCATGATGCGGCGCTTCCATGTTGTCTTCGTAGCTCACCGGCTGCTCTTCGTCCAGGGTAAGGATGATTTTTTCCGGTTCTTTTAGAATCACGGTTACCTTCTCGCCTCCCGAAAATCCGGTGGCCACAACGGTTACACTGATGCCATTTTTCAAATTCGGATCGGAGCCCACACCCATAATGATGTTAGCGCCATGTCCTGCCTCGCGCTGGATGTATTCGCTCACCTCGCCTATTTCGTCGAGGGTAATTTCGTTATCGCCTTCGCCGCTCACTATCAGTAGCAACACGTTTTTGCAACCTGCAATAGAATTGTCGTTGAGCAATGGTGAATCGAGTGCAGCGCTAATAGCATTCACCGCGCGACCTTCGCCCTCGGCAGTGGCAGAACCCATAATGGCTGTTCCGCTTTCGGCCAACACTGTGCGTGCGTCATGCAGGTCGATATTGGTGGTGTAATGCTGGGTAATGACTTCGGCAATGCCGCGAGCGGCGCTGGCCAACACCTCATCTGCTTTCGAGAATCCGGCTTTGAAACCGAGGTTGCCATACACGTCGCGGAGTTTGTTGTTGTTGATCACCACCAAAGAATCCACATGCTTGCGCAGTTCTTCCAAGCCTTTTTCGGCTTGCTCCATGCGCTTCGAGCCCTCGAACTGGAAAGGAATGGTGACAATGGCTATGGTGAGGATGTTCATTTCCTTAGCCACACGCGCCACTACCGGGGCAGCTCCGGTACCTGTTCCGCCGCCCATACCGGCTGTAATAAACAGCAATTTGGTGTCGGGCTCCAAAACAGCACGAAGTTCCTCTGTGCTTTCTTCAGCAGCCATGGCTCCGGTATCGGGGTTGGCCCCGGCGCCCAGTCCATTGGTTAGGTTTTTACCCAATTGAACTTTCACCGGAATGGGGCTAAAGGTGAGGGCTTGCAAGTCGGTGTTGCACACCACGAAATCCACACCGCGGATGCCGCTGTTGAACATGTGGTTTACCGCGTTGCTTCCGCCACCGCCTACGCCGATAACTTTGATGGCCGAAGCCCTGTGCTTGGGCAGGTCGAATGCCAATGATTGATCTAAATGCTCTTCCATAGTTCTTAGGTATTATTCTTCGTTTGATAAAAATTTGGTGAAATTCTCCACCCACTTGTCGAAATAGCTCTTGCGCTCTTTTCGCTTCCTTTCTACAACTTCGGGCTCCGGGGCCTGATCAGCGATTTCTGCTGCCGGCATTTCATCCGATATTTCGATAGTGTCTGCTAAACTTCCTTCTTTCAGTTCCGGCTCGGCTGTAGTAGGCTCTTCTTCCATGCGGCGCAGTCGCTCCATTTTGTCGTAGCCTATCATCACCAAACCCACAGAGGTGGCGTAAATGGGGCTGCTCAGCTCCGGATTGTCCGATTTGGCCATGTGCTCGTTCGGGTAGCCGATACGGGTGTCCAATCCGGTGATGTATTCCACCAATTGCTTGATGTGCTTGAGTTGCGCGCCGCCTCCGGTCAGCACTATACCGGCTATGATCTTGCGCTTCTTGTCTTCGTAGCCGTAATTCTTTATTTCTAAATGCACCTGGTTGATGATCTCTGTAACCCGTGCATTGATGATTTTCGAAAGATTCTTTAGGCTAATTTCCTTCGGATCGCGTCCGCGCAGTCCGGGAATGCTCACAATCTCATTGTCCTTGTTCTCACCCGGCCATGCCGAACCAAACTTCACTTTCAGTTGCTCGGCTTGCTTTTCAATGATGCTGCAGCCTTCTTTGATGTCGAGGGTAATCATGTTTCCACCAAAAGGAATCACCGCGGTGTGGCGAATGATGCCGTCTTTGAAAATGGCCACGTCGGTGGTTCCGCCACCAATATCCACGAGCACCACGCCGGCTTCTTTCTCTTCTTCGCTGAGCACGGCCGCGGCACTGGCAATGGGCTCCAGCGTGATGTCTTTTACCTTAAGCCCGGCATCTGTTGCGCAACGCCACAGGTTGCGAATAGCGGTAATTTGTCCCACCACAATATGGAAATTGGCCTCCAGCCTACCGCCATACATGCCGCGCGGTTCGGGTATTTCGCTTTGGCCGTCTATTTTATATTCCTGCGGAAGCACATGGATGATCTGCTCGCCGGGGAGCATCACCAGTTTGTTCACGTTTTCCTCCAGTTGCTGGATATCGCGCTCGCCAATTACTTCTTCTGAGCTGGTGCGAATGATGTAATCGCTGTGCTGAAGGCTGCGTATATGCTGGCCGGCAATGCCTACCACTACCTCTTCGATTTTTACCCCTGCCCGTTGCTCCGCCTCTTGCACAGCCGTTTTAATCGACTCAATGGTGAGGCTAATGTTGCTCACCACACCGCGTTGAACGCCCATAGATTTGGCCTTTCCGGTGCCCAACACTTCCACTTTTCCGTGTTCGTTGAGGCGCCCTACCATGGCCACTATCTTGGTGGTTCCTATATCCAGTCCTACTATGTATTTCTCTTTATCCATCATTATTTCTTTTCGCACACCACCTGGTTTTCAAAGCGCAGGTCAATACTTGTGTATTGTTCCCAACGCTCAGCGGTCATGGCCTTTTTATAAAACCACTTCAGGTTGTGAAGTTTTGTGTCAATATTGTCTACGCTTCCCAGTAAAACCTTTTGGCTGCCAATAGAAGGGATAAGCGTATAATGTTCGTTTTCATCTACTATCACCTCCGAAAACATGGAATTCAGAAACTCATCTTGCTCCAGCAAGCGGTTGATGAAGAGGAAACCCTCAAGATTTCCTTTGGGTTTTGCGGAGTGAAACAAGCGAACTGAAGCGGAAAAATGAGGGGACAATGGAAGGGGATGTCCGTCGGCATCCAAGTAATAGTGCGGCTTTCCCTCGGGTAAGACTCTTAACACAGGTTTTCTTTGTTCGATTTCGGCGATTAGTACTCCTCTCAAGGTCGAATATACCTCCGCACTTTTCACATAAGGATCGGTTTTGAGCATTTCTTCCAACAACTCAGTGTTAATTAAACTGAGCTCCTTTCCAACAATATCGGGGGATTCGGAAAGAATTTGCGCTTCAATTTCGGGTATAGAAACGAGGTACAAACCGGAGCTTTCGTAATCGGGTTTTATCTCCAGCGATTGTACTGTAGTTTTCTTTTGCTCCACGAGCGAAAAGCCCAGTAAAAACAGGGCCAATAGAAGCATCAGAGCTTTCAATGTGAGTCGAATCCACTTCATGATACACCAAATATTTCTTGCGCTACAGGTTTCACCATTTGGTCAATGTCGCCCGCGCCCAGCATGAGTAGAATATCGAAGTTTGCACCGCTCAACGCTTCCATCAGTGCTTCTTTCTCCACCACTTCAACTTTCGCCGAAGGCATCAGCTCGGCAATTTGTTCAGAGCCAATTCCCGGAATGGGTAGTTCGCGCGCCGGATAAATGGGTAAGAGATAGCAGAAATCCAATTCCGAAAGCACCTCCGCAAATTCTTCCATAAAATCGCGGGTGCGGCTGAACAGGTGCGGCTGAAAGACACCTACAATTCTGCTATCGGGAAAATGATTGCGTACTGAGCCAATGATGGCTTGCAACTCGGAGGGATGGTGTGCGTAGTCGTCAATTAAAATTCCATTCTCGTTGTTCACCACCACTTCGAAACGGCGCTTTACTCCTTTGAAATTCTTAAAAGCGCTTTCCATGTCTTTTCCTGAAAGGCCGCCCAGGTAAGCAAGCGCAAGTGCCGCGCAAGCATTCTCCGCATTGTGCGTTCCGGGCATTTGTAGGCTAATGTTGGCGTATTTCTCGCCCATGGCCCAGAACTCAAAGGTCATTTCCAAGCCTTGATATTCCAGTTTTTTCA
>CAZBBV010000156.1:0-5080 GCA_964490025.1 uncultured Cryomorphaceae bacterium
CACGTCTGATTTTGGTTCAGAAGAGTCTAGGTTCGAGCCCTAGTAGGCCAACAACTATTCCTGATTATCAGCTACTTACGCGAAAAAAGTGTAAGTAGCTGTTATCTAACCAATCCAAAAATCATCCTTTTTTCTGATTGTGTGTCACCAGTGTGTAACCAAACATTTGTTACATATGGCAACATGCAAGGTTCTATTGCGAAAGAGGTCTCGAACCAACGGGGAGAGCACTGTACACCTCAGAGTTACTATTAATCGCACTCACAGCTACTTTACGGCGGGTTTTTCTTGGTTACCAGAATATTTTGATGGTGACACGGGCAAAACTTTACCTCGTTTTAAAAACGACAAACTAAGCAAAGATTATAATCTCATTCTTGGGCAGATGCTGGCTAAGGCTAATGAGATTTTCGTCTATTTTAGGCTTTCAGGGCAGGTTTTGACAAAGGAGAAGTTTAAAATGGAGTTTGAAAGTACTTCCTCCCGCAACTCTTTTTTGGACTTTATGGAAAAACGTATTTTGGAGAGATGGAACCGTGGATTGATCACTGATTCCACCAAAAAGCACCATATGAACACTTTTCTGAAGTTCAAGACCTTTTCTCCTAAAATGAACTTCGCTGATCTTGGGCCTAGAACGGCTGAAATCTTCGACGATTTTCTAAAGAAAAATAATGTGAAGTCTAGAAATGGTAGGTGGGGTCATCACCGTAATTTTAAGACGTATCTGAATGAAGCTGCGCGGGAAGGGTTCAAATTTTATCATCCTTACAATTATTTTAAGCTGACGCTGACGGAGAGCACTTGGAAAGCTTTGTCTGAAAATCAGCTAATGAATTTGATGGATTACCATGAAAGGTTGCCTGAAGGATCAGAGAAATATATCCTGCGTAGATTCTTATTTTCCTGCTTTACAGGATTACGAATAAGCGACCAATTGCGGGTGGAACTTGACTGGTTGGATGAAGATTTTCTGGTTTACCTCCCGCATAAGGTGCGGAAGAAAAATAAATTGGTACAGGTGCCAGTTACCAAAATTGCGCTTAAATATTGGAATGAGGCTTTACCTTTTGCAGAGGAAGGATTTCTCTGGCCAAAATTCACCTCTCAATATGCATTGCGAGTGCTTAAAACGATTGCTGAACAATTAGATATTCCAAGGCTTCACCACCATATGGCTAGGGAAACTTTTGCGACGCTATTTATTGAAAATGGCGGGAGTATTGATGCGCTAAAATCGTATCTCGGGCATAGCAGCTGGAAGGTGACCGAAAAGTATGTGCACACCTCGAAAAAACGATTGAGGGAGCAGTCTCAATTTATTAATCAATTACAGATTAGCGTTTCGGCGAATTGAGTCTAGGAGATTTTTCTTGGCTTGGTAGTCATCTAGCAGGGTGTACGATTTGAGCGGTTCTTTTCGGATGATCCGTAACTCTTCGAGCATGGCGTCGATGATTGCCTGGCCTTGTTGTTTAGTGAGGTATTTTTCAGATTCGATGGATGACCTTGGTGTGGTGGTGTTGGTGGATCCTCCGGTTTGAAAATTACTTTTCCGTCGTTCGGATTCGATGACGCTGGTTAGATCTGCGACGTAAGGATCTCGCATAAGGTATTCGGGCACCACGTATTCGTTGGGATGGACAAAGCCAGCGAAACGGCCGTAGCTATCACCTCCGGTATGTCCGCCAAAGTAATATCCGCGCATGCCTGTTTCTCGATCGCCTATGCTTGGGTTTCGACCTCTGTTTTCGGTTGGAGCTTGGGCACCAGTAGTTGTTCCGGTGGAAGTACTTAAAAGATTTTTGGCTCTGGCGGCTGCAGTTAAGACAGACGCAACAATAGAGGCTTTGACAGAAGCATAAACAAATGGCGCACCTTTGCCAGCTTGGGCTGCTGCTTGGAGCGCAACTACTTGGGCTTTCATTATGGATATGGCGGTGTCAATACCGATTTGGACAAGTGCCAGGGCTTTTTGGGCACCATTCATTTCACCGCTTTTTTGGCCAATTAGGTCGATGGCTGCACCGAATGATTGGCTGTAGGCTTGCAGAACTTCTACTTTGGCTTGTTTGTGGCGTCGTTCCGCTTCTACTGCTTCCTTGTGCTGTTTTTCTTGGTCTTGCAGTTCTTGGTCACGGTATTTTTCTCTGATGGCAGCAATGGCCATTTCTCGCATTTCTGTGAGTTCGATAATATCGAAACCGTATTCTTGCGCTAGGTTGATTAATTCTTGATAATGCTGTTCTACTTGGTGGACTTCTTTGTCTTCCTCTCCAAGTTTTTCTACTCTGAGTCGTTCGGCTGCATCGGAACGGGCTTTTTCGTCGCGGAGGGCAAATTCCTCCCGCTTTGCTTCCAGTTCGATTTGCTTTTGCTGTTCGATTTGAGCTAGTCTGGAAAGGTGTTCGCTTTGTTCTTCTTCTGTTAGTGATCTTAAGGATTTGATTTCGGCTACATAGGCCATTTCCTCGGCTTGCAGCTTATCGAATTTTTGGCTTATCCGAGTTAATTCCTGTTCGTCTTTTTCTAAAAGCTGAAAGGCATAATCTTCTTCTGTTTTAAGAATTTCTTGGCGGAACTCACGCCATTTTTTTAGTAAGGCCTCAAGTGCCTTGGTGGTTTCTTCTGAATCAAGAGTTGATGTTTCGTCATCGTCGTCCTCGCCATCACCAGTTGGGTCAGGTTCTTCAGTGTGGAGATTTATGCCAAGTTGTTCCCGAAGTGTTTCGTAAATATTGGTGGTTTGTTCAAGCTTTTTATTGGTGCTTTCAACGACTCTTTCTAGGCCAAGGTAGCGGCTGAACATTTGTTCTGTATCGTTGAAGGTTTGATTACCTTTTGGGAGGGTGTATTTTTTGAGTAATTCCACTCTTTTCCTGAGGGTAAGGCCTTGTATTTCTTCCACTTTTCCATGCTTTTCGGCTAGGCGGAAAAGGTGTTGGTTGAGTTTGAGTTCTTGCTCAAACATAGCAATTCTGGCTTTGGCATTGGCGGTTCCAGCTTCGGTAACGTCTTCGTGTTTCATTTGAAGCATGATTTTGTTCACCATTTCGGCATTCACTTCTTTGAGTCTTGCTACCAGCTGTTCGTTGGTGACTTTCTCGATGTCTAGGTTTTTGAGAAAATCGGGGTATTCGGCTTGAATTTGTTTGAGGATAATTTGGCGGCGTTCACTTTTGATGTTGAAGCGTTCGGTGGACATGACCAGGGCATTGAGTTTGATGCGTTGCTTGTCCAGGGTCTCTGAAACGGGTATGTCGATCATTTTTGCCATTGCTGCCAAGGTACCTTCGATGGCACTTCTGACTTTCGAGTTCATCCATAATCGGTTCCACCATTTGGAGACTTTGGAAAGGTTGGCGGCAAGGTTTTCGTTTTTGAGGTTGAACTCGTTGGTTACTGAAATACCTTCGGCGAATGCTTCATTGGACAGTTTCTGTTGTTCGCGAAGTTTTTCAGAGTTGTTGGCGAGGTTGGCGAAAACACCAACTACACGGGCACCGTCTAGGCCTAAATCGCCAAGAGTGGCGGCTAATTCGGTAATTCCATCGGAATTGTCTTTTACACCTTCTAGAACTCGGATAAAGGCTTCGTTTGCATCTTCATTCATCAGTTTGACGAATTCAGATACTTCCATTCGCGCGAATTTTGCGTATTTCTCGGAGTTTTTGGCCATCTCGATTAACAATCGAGAAATGGCTGTTCCGGAAACTTCAACCGTTTGGCCAAGGGAATCGAGGGTGGCACCCATTCCCATGATATTTGCAATGCTGATTTTGGCAATGGGAGCGACACCAGCTAAACGGCGGGTGAAGTTTACGATATTGCGTTCGTTGGCGGTGCTGGCCATGCCAAGTTCGTTGATGGCTGAACCCACTTTGAGCATGGCGGTTTCGATGCCGTAAACCTTCTGAATGCCGAAAGTGTCGGTGAGTTTACCGATGTCTTTCATGACGGTGCCAACGTCGCCTAAAACATCTCCAAGGGCGACATTTACCTTGTCAGCGGCGCGGACGAAACCTTCGATGTCTTTTTTACCTCTGATGCCAAGACGGCCAGCGATTTCGGCCATTTTGAGTAATTCCCGGCGGGGTGTGCGGGTGTTGAAGGATTTGAAAGTGGACATTAAATCCTCGGCTTCTTCTTTGGTGAGGCGGGTGGTTTTGATGACATCACTGAGGGCATCGGATAGATCGGCGGATCCTGTGACTAGGCTGGCCATTTTCTGTATGACTGCTGCAATGCCTAGGGTGCCAATGGAAATTAATGCAAAGGATTTGACTTGATTTTTGAAGCTGGTCCAAAAGGTGGAGGTGTTTCGTAGTTCCGCTCTTTGGGTTTGGATAGCGCTGTTTACTTTTAGGAGTTCGGCGCGGAGTTCTTTGTATCTGGCGGTACCTCGAGTGGCACCGGAATTGATTTCTTTTTGCAACTCCCGCTGGTAGCGGGTTAGCTGCTGCATGGTCATGCCAGCTATTCCTACTTCTTTGCGGATGGCAGCAATTTTGGCTTTTGTTTCGTTTAGCTTTTCATTGGTGGCTATCCATTCGTCTGTACCTTTTTTGACTTCTTTGATGCGGTGGCGAAGCTCGGAGGCTTCCATCTCAAGTTTGCCAAGTTGGTTGATGGCTTGCTTGCCATTGATTTCGACACGGGTGACGACGGTATCTTCTTTCCTTGCCATGAAGCGGTAATTTTTGAGGAAATTACCTGGCTAGGAATGGTTAAATGGGACGGGAAATTGTGGAGGGGAATGTTAACGGTTAGTATATGAAAAGTAGGCGATTTCGAAGCACTAAACTTTCGGTTAAACGCAAAGTTTGATACGTGCCAAAATCCTTGATTTTACTACTATTTCGCCTATTTTTTATATACATTGTTGTGCGCTCGGCTTTATTACTCATTCTTTCGATAATAAATATTCTGTTACTGTATCCCAGTCAGGAAAGTATTGACTACCAAAATGAATCCATTCACCTTTGAAGTCCTTAGCTCCGTTGTTAGGTCTGTCGTCAATCAAATAGTTTCCAGTATTTAAATTTTTATTGTGCGATATAATCAACTTTTTATAAAACAA
>CAZBBV010000157.1:0-5059 GCA_964490025.1 uncultured Cryomorphaceae bacterium
TTTTCAGCCCTTTTTCACCACCAAGCCCACCGGGCAGGGCACAGGCTTGGGGCTTTCGTTGGCCTATGATATTGTGAAAGCGCATGGTGGCGAACTCAAAATTGATTCAAAACCAAATGAAGGATGTACATTTGAAATCAACCTACCGCCAAACCCTAATGACCATGCGTAGATCGATAATCGGCTTGTTGCTTATTTTACTTGCGTTTTGCATGGCTTGTTCGAACAGTAAGAACGAGCTGGTAGAAGTAACCACGCCCACAGATTCTGTGGTAATCACTACCACAGTACTTCTTCCTCCGGATACTGCTTGGCTATCTGCTTCTAATCCACCTCTTGTAGTCACCATCCCGGAGCCCACCATTGTTCCACTTCAGTATCCTTATGGATTGGGGAAACCCATGATTTCAGTGGTGGACGTAGGCAGTGGTTTGCCCGCCAATATCACTACAGATGTGGCTGTGGATAGAGATGGAAACTTGTGGGTTTCCAGTTTGGGCCACCTGAGCAAGTATGATGGAACAAAGTTTACCAACTTCTTTTCCAAGAACGGACTGGGTAGCGGATTTATCAGTCAAACACTGTTGTCGCGCACCGGCGATCTTTGGATTGGCAATTTCGACGGCGTGTTTCGATTTGATGGAAAGGCCTTCCACAAAACAGCCCTTTCAAATTGCGATCTCGACTTTAATCTAACGGACATGGTGGAAGACTCGGCAGGTGTGCTTTGGGTGGCTTCGAATAGCGGATTGTATCGAATGGAAGGAGATTCCGTCTTTAAATATGCCGCGGAACAAGGGATACCGGATAACAATGTATGGACGGTAATTGTCACTGCGGATGGAAAAATCGTGATCGATAGCAAAGAAGGGATGATGCTAGTGCAAGACACTACCGTAGTGCCAATTCAGCAGATCCCCGTTCGTGATGGAAAATTCGCCAGAATCAAGTATTGCGATTCCAAGAACAATATCTGGTTTACCCAAACTATTAATGAAAAGCTTCAGTTGGGAAAATATGATGGTACCACTACTACCTTTTTTTCAGAGAAGGATGGCTTTCCGGCAATCGACTATGTTTCTGAAATGCTTGAAGACGACTACGGCGATTTATGGATTCTAGCTGCTCAGGATGTGATTCATTTCAATGGCCAGACTTTTACCTCTACTTCCCTCAGTGAATCCCATTCCTTGAAGTTTGCGACCAGTTTTACAAAAGATGATGTAGGCAACCTGTGGGTAGGAAGCGACATTGGCCTGATAAGAATTAGTTATGGCTACCTAAATAATCTAGAGTTACCTAAGCATGAAAATATCAAAGGGATAGGGGATAGGATGTATGTTGACCCTGAAGGAAGGAAATGGACTACAAATGACGTGGGCGATAAAGTGATTGGCTATCATCAAAAAGAAGCATATATCTACGATTTTACTGAAGTATCTAAGGATATTTATATCTCCAACTTTTTCATAGACAACACGGGGGAGCATTGGCTTGCTACCACAAAGGCCGGAACGGCGACGCTGATCCATTTGGTTGGAAACACATGCTATGTATATGGCCCGGAACAGGGGTTTAATATGAGATATGTAAGAAATATATCCCAAAATGAAGACGGATCAATAGAACTTTATGGCGGGGGAGGAAAAACTATTTTTAACGGAGATGCCTTCATTCAAACCGGTAAAGAGCAAGGAATACATGAAAATGTTATGGCGTCATTTACAGACAGTAAGGGCAATGAATGGCTGGGGTCACAAAATGAAGATATAATAAGAATCAAGAACGATTCGATTTTCCAATATAAAGGCGAAGGTCTTCCACGAACGTATGTGAATTTTATTAATGAAGATCCCTTTGGAAACATTTGGTTTGCTTCCGACGAAGGATTGGTAAAGTATAATGGGCAGGAATTCAAGAATTACGGTGAAGAAGGCGGAATTAGCAAACTGGTTTCAGGAATTACTGTGGATACCACACGAAGACTGATGTGGTTTAGCTTAATCAATGGTTTAGCTACCCTGAGTTTTGACGAAATTGATTCTCCCGATCCTAAATTCAATATTTATTCTCAGCGCAACGGATTTGATGCCATTTCCAGTCACTTTCAGGGCAGTCTTGCACATTTCGATTCGGCGGGTGTGTGGTGTTCGGCATTTTCAGGCATTTACCGATTCGATTACGACAAAGTGACCCATTTTGATGCGCCCAAACTCGAAATCCAAAACATTCGGGTAAACAACCAGCCGGTCGTGTGGTCGTTGATGAAAAATAAAGACACATACACAGACAGTATGAAAGTCCTAAATGAATCTGTATTGAAGTTTGGAAAAAAATTGGACAGCCAAAAGAAAAATGAACTCGCCACCAGTTATGGCCGCATTGGCTATGACAGCTTGCAAAGTAGCGCCTTCGTTCCGATAAATCTTTCCTTGCCTTACAACAACAACAGCATCACTTTCGAATTTTCTTCCATTTCTCCTTCGTTCGGAAAACACACACAATACCGCTACAAACTGGAAGGCTATGAGGAGAACTGGAGCCCGCTAAGCACGAAGAACGAAGCCTATTTTGGAAATATGAGCGAAGGCGAATACACCTTCAGGCTGGAGGCCACCAGCGCCTACGGAACGCACAGCGAACTGAGCTACACCTTCCGCGTGTTGCCGCCGTGGTGGCGCACTTGGTGGGCGTATGTCCTTTACGGCTTGTTGCTCGCACTGGTTTTGAAAAGGGTGCACATGTACCAAAAAGCCAGATCCATCAGACAAGAGCGGGAGCGTGCCCAGCAGGTGGAACTGAAACAGGCCAAGGAAATAGAAAAGGCCTACCACGAACTGAAAGCCACGCAGCAGCAATTGATACAATCGGAAAAGATGGCCAGCCTGGGCGAACTCACGGCCGGAATCGCGCATGAGATTCAGAACCCACTCAATTTCGTGAACAACTTCTCAGAGATCAGCACTGAACTTATTGAAGAGATGAAAACGGAGCTCGACAAAGGCGATTTGGATGAGGCCAAGGTCATTGCCGACGACATCAAGCAGAACCTGGAGAAGATAAATTTCCATGGCAAGCGCGCCGACGGTATTGTGAAAGGCATGCTTCAGCACAGCCGAAACAGTAGCGGCACCAAGGAACCTACTGATATCAACGTCCTGGCCGACGAATACCTCCGACTGGCCTACCACGGTTTGCGTGCCAAAGACAAGAGCTTTAACGCCACATTGAATACCCATTTCGACGAGAATCTCGGTAAGATCAATGTGGTGCCGCAGGACATAGGTCGCGCCATCCTGAACCTCATCACCAACGCTTTCTATGCCGTGGCCGAAAAAGCAACACAGCTGAAGGCCGAAGGAAAAACAGGCTTCGAGCCCACAGTTTCAGTTTCCACGAAGAAAGTTGGAAATCAAGTAGAGATTATTGTTTCCGACAATGGTATGGGCATTCCCGACCACATCAAAGACAAGATTTTCAATCCTTTCTTCACCACCAAGCCCACGGGCAAAGGCACAGGATTGGGCCTTTCGCTCAGCTACGATATTCTGAAGGCCCATGGCGGATCGCTGCAAGTAAGCTCTGTTGCCGGCCAATCCACCGAATTTGTATTAACCCTTCCCATTTAATATAACCCGACTGATATGAAAATACTGGTAGTAGACGACGAAAGAGATGTTAAAACCCTATTCGAGCAGCGATTCAGAAAAGAGATCAGAAGCCACGCGGTGGATATCGAATTTGCCTTTTCGGGCGAAGAAGCTTTGGAGTATCTGAAAGCCCACGATCAGGAGGCAGTGCTTATCCTATCGGACATCAACATGCCCGGCATGAGCGGATTTGAGTTGCTCAAGAGAATCAAAGAAGTATTCGTAAAACCCCCACCAGTGGTGATGATGATAACCGCCTATGGCGACCAGGAAAACTATAACATGGCCAAAGAGCTTGGGGCCGAAGATTTCCTCACCAAGCCGGTCGATTTCGAGCAATTGAAGAAAAAACTAAATCTATCAAGCGTATGATCAAAATATTGGTTGTGGATGATGAACAGGATTTAGAAGTTTTGGTTCTGCAGAAGTTCCGCCAGAAAATCCGCGACAAGGAGTACGAGTTTGTCTTTGCCATCAATGGGGTAGACGCATTAGAGAAACTTGCCCAATATCCGGACATTGACATGGTGCTCAGCGACATCAACATGCCCAAGATGGACGGCCTCACCTTGCTGGGCCATCTCAACGACGAAAATCCGCTGCTCAAATCAGTCATTGTGTCGGCCTACGGCGACATGGAGAATATTCGCACAGCCATGAACCGCGGTGCTTTCGACTTCATTACCAAGCCCATCAATTTTCAGGACCTGGAGCTCACCATCCAAAAAACCATTGGCCATGTGATGCACATCCGCGAATCCATCAAGGCGCTGAAGGAAAACAACATCCTGAAAATGTATGTGGACGAGTCGGTGCTCAATTTCATGAACAGCCGCGAGTTTGAAGCCTCGCTCACCGCCAATGAAACCATTGAAGCCAGCGTGGCCTTTATCGACATCTGCCGCTTCACAGCCATTAGCGAGAAATTTCCCGCCAATGTGGTGGTCAATCTGCTGAACGACTATTTTGATGTAATCGTGAAAGAAATCATTGCCCACAACGGCTATATCGACAAGTTCATTGGCGACGCCATCATGGCCATTTTCCGTGGGCCTGAGCACCTGGAGAATGCGATAAAGGCATGCATTGCAGCCAAGGAAAAACTGCAGGAACTCACCCACCATGTGGAGCAGTTTTCGTTTATGCCCAGCATCTCCATAGGCATCAATAGCGGTGAGATGATCAGCGGAAACATTGGTTCCGCCAGCCTACGCAGACTGGACTACACCGTTATTGGCGACGCCGTGAATCTGGCGCAGCGCCTGCAAAGTGCCGCCAAGGAAAACCAGATCATCATCAACGAAGCGTGTTACCTCCGGGCCAAAGATTCCTTCTCTTGCCAAAAAGTGGGAGATGTGAACGTGAAAAACAAAACGAACCCCATTGCCATTTTCGAAGTGGTGGGGTGA
>CAZBBV010000158.1:0-5053 GCA_964490025.1 uncultured Cryomorphaceae bacterium
AAATGATTGCCTTTTAGCCTAAGAGAAACAAATTTCTACTTTAGCCAATATCAAGAATAAGAACCAACGACCCATGAAAAACACTTTTATTACCTCCACCATTGCAGCACTGATCCTCATCTCGGTTCAATCGTGTACTTGGTTTACGCCAAAAGGCAACGGTAACATTGTAGAAGAGGAGCATCAGACTGAATTTTTCACGGAAATACAGGTGAGTGGAAATTTCTTCATTCACTTAAAGCAAGGAAACGAGTTTGCGGTGGTGGTGCGCACAGATGAGAATCTCTTGGACGAAATTGCTGTAAAAGTGAAGGGGGAGAGGCTGATAGTAAAGACAAAAAGCGCCATGCGTCCCTCGCGTGAAAACCATCTGTACATCACCGTGCCGGAGCTTACCCATTTGGAGCTTAATGGGGCGAATACACTTAAATCCTCAGGAAATATTCGCTCAGAAAAGTTGTCCGTTCGCTTGAACGGAGCCTCAAATTTGACCATGGAAGCCGAGATTGATCAGTTGAATGTGCAAATAAATGGCGCAGGGGAAGCTTACTTTACCGGAGTAGCCAACGAGCTAAAACTTCAAGTGAATGGCGCCGGCGAGTTCAATGGCTTGGAGATGAAATCTATAAAAGCAGATGTGCAGATAAACGGCGCCGGAGAATGCGATTTGAGCGTGGAGAACTTGCTCATAGCCAGCATCAACGGTGTGGGCGAGTTAAATTATCTGGGCGATCCGGAGTTGCAGTCGAGCGTAAAGGGGGCGGGGAGTATTACACAGATAGAAAAGTAAAACCATGTTATCAGACGAGATCAGACAAAAAGCCGAAGCCTGGCTGAGCAACGAATTTGACCAAAGTACCCGAGAAGATGTTCAGAAACTGCTCAAGGAAGGCCCTGAAGAATCGGTTGTAGATGCGTTCTACCGTTCGCTCGAATTTGGCACCGGCGGCATGCGCGGCATCATGGGCGTGGGCACCAATCGGGTGAACAAATACACGCTGGGAATGGCCACTCAGGGATTGAGCAATTATATCCTCAAAACCTTCCCAAAAGAACAATGCAAGGTGGCCATTGCCTACGACTGTCGACACAACAGCGACCTATTTGCCCGCATAGTAGCCGACGTGTTTAGTGCTAATGGAATAAAAGTATATCTATACGAGTCGCTGCGTCCCACGCCACAACTATCATTCACCATTCGCGAGCTGGGCTGCCACTCAGGCATTGTGCTCACCGCCTCGCACAACCCGCCGGAATACAATGGCTACAAAGTGTATTGGAACGACGGCGCACAAATAGTGGAGCCGCACGACCGGAACATCATATCCGAAGTGGAACAAGTGACCAAGCCAAGTCAGGTAAAGTTTCAAGGAAATCCCGATTTAATTGAGCTAATCGGTGCTGAAATGGATGAGCGCTTTCAAGATGCATGCGTGGCACAGTCGCTCAGAAATGAGGGCAAGGCAGATTTGAAAATCGTTTTTACTTCCATTCATGGCACCAGCATTATGGCCGCACCTCAAGCATTGAAGAAGGCGGGATTCACGCAGGTGCATATCGTGGAAGAGCAAGCCACACCGGATGGTAATTTCCCGACAGTGAAATCGCCCAACCCCGAAGAACCCGAAGCGCTGGATATGGCACTGAAGCTGGCCGAAAAAGTGGGAGCTGATATTGTGGTGGGCACCGACCCGGATGCCGACCGATTGGGCGTAGCCATTCGTGATGCTGAGGGTAAACTTCTGCTGCTCAATGGCAACCAAACTGCCGCCTTGCTCACCTGGTATTTGTTGGAAAGCAATCGTGAATTGGGTCGACTTACGGGAAAGGAGTTTATGGCCAGCACCATTGTGACCAGCGACCTCATTCTCGACATCTGCAAGGCTTATAACACGGATGTGGAAGTGACCCTTACGGGATTTAAGTGGATTGCGGCAGCCATAAGAAAGTGGGAAGGCAAGAAGAAATTTATTGGCGGCGGCGAGGAGTCGTATGGCTATATGATCGGCGATTTTGTACGCGACAAGGATTGCGTATCGGCTACCTTGATTGCATGCGAAATGGCGGCATGGCTAAAGAGCAATGGCAGTTCGGTTTTCGAAGCATTGATGGGCATTTACCAAAGGCACGGACTGTATCGCGAGCGCCTCATCAGCATTACCAAGCGTGGCGCCAGTGGTGCTGCCGATATACAGGAAATGATGGCCCGCCTGCGCAGCAATACTCCTCAAACTTTGGGTGGCATAGCAGTGGCCTATCTGGACGACGTGAACAACAACACCCGCACCCGCTTGGCAGATGGCAATCAATCTTCGCTGGGATTGCCCAAAAGCAATGTGCTGCAGTTCCACTTGTCCGACGGCAGCAAGATTTCTGCGCGACCAAGTGGCACCGAGCCCAAGATTAAGTTTTACGCCAGTGTGAAAAGTCCGTGGAATGTGGCTTTGGGCTATGATGAGCAGGTGGCATTGGCAGAAAAGAAAATAGAAGGAATATTAAAAGACTTAAATGTATAAGCCATGAATATCGCAATCATAGGAAGCGGAAACGTGGGGGGGAGTTTGGCCGAAAAATGGGCAGAGAAGGGCCACAAGGTCATTTTTGGCGTGCGCGACGAGAAGCATTTCAAAGGAAAAGAGCTGGTGGGTCACCCCAATATTTCTTTTACGGATGTGCCTACAGCCGTGGCTAGTGCCGAGGTGGTGGTGCTGGCCACGCCTGCGCCGGCGGCCATTGAAGTGGCCAAAAGCCTAGGCGATACGACCGACAAAATCATCATTGACACTGCGAACATAGTGATGGGAAAGGGTCCTGAGGGATTTTCCAATTCATCAGACGCCGTGTTGGCCAACACGCAGAGTTGGGAGCTGGTAAAATGCTTCAACACCACGGGCTACAACAACATTCGCGACACCTACTATGGCGACACGCCCATAGACACCTTTATGTGTGGCGATAGCAAGCGCGCAAAAAAACTCACCCGCGAACTGGCGCTCGAAGCCGGCTTTGCGGAGTGCTACGACGTGGGCGGCAACGACAAGTTCACACTCATGGAGCAGTTCGCCTGGTTTTGGATCAACCTGGCCATGTTTCAGGGTCAGGGCAGGGAAGTGGCCTTTAAGCTGTTGAGAAGGCATGTGTCTTCTATGCCATAAATAGATTCATTCAAAACCTACCCTATGACCTCCTATTGTTCAGACAACTTAAAAGACATCCGTCTCCTCCTTTCGAAAGTTGATATTTCTGCCTACAGCGCGCCTTCGCTGGTGCTATTCGGTGCCAGCATGGGCCAACACGTTCGGCACATACTGGAGTTTTATACTTGCCTTTTCGAGCAGTCTGCTTCGGGTGAGGTGTGTTATGATTTAAGAAAACGGGACATGACACTGGAGCGCAGCCCACAAGCAGCTATTGAGCTTATGGACCATTTGATTGCCGACCTTAACCTGTCAGAAAAAAACTTTCCGCTCCTTTTGGTCTCCAACTTCAATTCGACCAGCGAAGACCGCAGCGTGGTGGAGACCAGTTTCTACAGAGAGCTCGCTTATTGCTTGGAGCACAGCATTCACCATCAAGCACTTATAAAAGTTGGACTTTTTGACTTGCAACTCTTGCATTTGGTGGAAGAAGATTTCGGCGTGGCCCCGTCCACCATTCGCAGTAGAGTGGGTCTTTCGGTGTAAAAGCCTGGTTGGCTGTTTATCACCGCCTTTTGTCTACCTTCACCGCTCAATTTGAGATACGTTAGATGACATTTAAGGAACTGAACATGGCCGACTCCATTCTGGAGGCCATAAGCTACATGGGCTTCTCGCAAGCCACCCCCATTCAAGAACAAGCGATACCGAAAATACTGGAAGGCCGAGACCTGATAGCCTGTGCGCAAACCGGCACCGGAAAAACGGCCGCCTTCGTTTTGCCCATTATTCAAAAACTGGGTGAATTGAAGGAGCACAAGGGAACCAACACTCTAGTAGTGGTGCCTACTCGCGAACTTGCCGTGCAAATTCACCAGCAAATACAAGGCTTTTCCTACTTTACCAATGTGCACAGCGCAGTAGTGTATGGCGGTGGCAATGCGGTTGAATTTGAACAACAAAAAGAAGCGCTTACGAACGGAACGGACATCATTGTGGCCACGCCGGGCAAGCTGCTTTCGCATCTTATGTTGGGCTACGTGAAGTTCGACCATGTGGAGCACCTGGTGCTCGACGAAGCCGACCGCATGCTCGACATGGGCTTTGTGGAAGACATTCTGCGCATAATCGATTATTTGCCCAAAAAGCGCCAGAACCTAATGTTTAGCGCCACCATGGCGCCAAAAATCAGGATGTTGGTAAAACGCATCTTGCACGAACCGGTAGAAATAAGCCTCTCCATAGCCAAGCCCGCCGAAGGCGTGACGCAGATTGCTTACCTCACCCACGACGAGCAAAAGCTGCCCTTGGCCCGAAAGATTCTGGAAGAACATCCCGACTTCACTTCTATACTCATTTTTACCTCCACCAAAATAAAAGTGAGCTCCATAGTGCGTGGCATGCGCAGCAAAAACTACGAGCTATCGTGGATAAGCAGCGACCTGGAACAAGACGAGCGCGAAAAAGTGTTGCAGGGTTTTGCAGCCCGCCGCATTCGTGTGTTGGTGGCTACCGACGTGCTCAGCCGCGGAATAGACATTAAGGACATCAACCTGGTGCTCAACTACGACGTTCCGCGCAATGCCGAAGACTACGTGCACCGTGTAGGCCGCACCGCGCGCTCGGACACCAAGGGCATGGCCATCACATTTGTGAATCCTCAGGATATGCGCGCCTTTGCAGATATCGAAAAACTCATTGAGCGCGAGCTTCCTAAAGAACCACTACCCGAAGGCTTCGGCCCCGGACCGGAATGGAACGCCAAAGGCGGAGGAGGCGACAGAAACAGAAACCGTCGACCTGGCGGTGGCGGTGGAAACTCCGGAGGAGGCAAAAAACCATTTAGAAAGTTCCGAAAGGACAAGCCACAGGCTTAAAAAAATGAAAGGGCAGCTACAGCTGCCCTTTTTTAGTTT
>CAZBBV010000159.1:0-5032 GCA_964490025.1 uncultured Cryomorphaceae bacterium
GGCTCCCCAGGCTGCACCCTATGCAGAAGCTCGATAAATTCTTGACCGAATATGTAGGCACCAAAAAGGTGATTGGCCACGTTACGGATGAGGCACAAGAGTTTCATTCCTTTTTGAAAAAGCCCACCGAACTGGACTATACAGTGGTAATTGGCCCGGAAGGAGACTTTACACCTGAAGAATTTAACCTGGCCGTACAGCAAAACTACCAAGCGGTAACGCTGGGCCCCAACCGATTGAGAACAGAAACCGCGGCCATTTATGCCAGTGTTGGGCTTAATCTTTACTTACGATAAGATCTTATGAAGCACATACTTTTCAGCACTGCACTTTTCCTCAGCGCGTTTTTTATTTCATTCGCTCAGCAGGCGAATACTTCCGTTCGTTTTGCCGTACTCAAGTATAGCGGCGGCGGCGACTGGTATGCCAACCCTACTTCAGTGCGCAACCTCATTCAGTTTTGCAACAAGGAAATGAGCATGAACATTGAACCCGAATACAGCGTGGTGGATGTGGGCAGCTCGGACATCTACAACTATCCCTTTGTACACATGACCGGCCATGGCAATGTGGTGTTCAATCAGGCAGAGGCCGAAAACCTACGCAACTACCTGATTAGTGGCGGCTTTTTACACATTGACGACAACTACGGCATGGACCCTTTTGTACGGCCCGAGATGCGCAAAGTGTTTCCCGAACTGGAATTTGTAGAGCTTCCCTTTAGCCACCCTATCTACCATCAAAAATGGGACTTTCCGAATGGCCTGCCGAAAATTCACGAGCACGACGACCTGCCACCCAAAGGATATGGCTTGGTGTACGAAGGCAGGCTGGTGTGCTTTTACACTTCCGAGTGCGATCTTGGCGACGGATGGGAAGATTCGAGCGTGCATAGAGATAGCGAAGCCATCCGCACATTGGCCTTGCGCATGGGTGCCAACATCATCAGTTACATATTCACTGAAAACGGAAAACTATGAGTGTGTTTTGGAAAAGAGTGCTCACAGCCATTGTGATCTTATTGTTCTTGTGGATGCTCTATTCCATCCGCTTTCTAGTCTATTACTTCTTCATTGCTGCGGCCATATCGCTGATGGCACGGCCCATCAACAATTTTCTTTCGGAGCTTAAAATTGGCAAGTACCGCATTCCCTCAGCAGCCATAGCCCTGTTCATTCTCTTTTTCATTTTGGGTTTGGCCGTCGGCTTTTTTATGATTGTGATGCCCCCGCTAAGCGCCGAACTAAGTGCCTTGCTTAATATCGATTATCAGCAATTGCTCAACGAAGGCAACGACAGCTATTTGGTGGTAAAAGCCTGGTTGGCCGAGCGAAACATTTTGGTTGAAGATTACATCACAGCGGAACGACTTAAAGAGCTGGCTAACAATCTTTTTTCTTCTCTATCTATAGGCGGAACCCTAGGTGGCTTATTGGGTGCTTTCGGCACTTTCTTCGTTACCTTGTTCTCTGTTCTCTTCATCTCCTTTTTCTTAATCAAAGACCGCGAACTGTTGGGCGACATCCTCTTTGCTTTGGTGCCGGACAAGCATGTAGAAAAGGCCAAAACCATTTTAGAAAACAGCAAGAGAATGCTCACCCGATACTTCATTGGGCTGCTCATTCAAGTGCTATTAATTTCTGCGCTTATATCCATTGCCTTGCTTTTTCTGGGTGTGAAATATGCTTTGTTACTGGGTGTCATGGCCGGTTTACTCAACCTCATTCCCTATGTGGGTCCCATCATTGCCCTCACGCTGGCTGTGCTTATTAACTATTTCCTGAACCTGAACATGCCTTTCTATGCAGAGCTGTTGCCGCTTCTTGGAAAGGTGACCGTGGTTTTTCTGGTAGTGCAAGCATTGGACAACATGGTCCTGCAGCCGGTCATTTTTTCCAATAGCGTGCAAGCACATCCTCTTGAAATCTTCTTTGTTATCACCATTGCAGGTACGCTTGCCGGCGTACTGGGAATGATATTGGCCATACCTATGTACACCTTCCTGCGCATCATTGCCAAGGAATTTTTATCGCAAAACAAAATAGTTCAAGGACTTACAAAAAAGATTTAATCTGAAAATCATGCGTAAAATTTTTCTACTCGCAACGATTCTTCTGGCCCTCGTTGCTGAAGCCCAGTTTCGCAACCTGGATGTGTTGTCCTATTCTTTCCACATTGAAATAGACGACGCTTCGGATGAAATAATGGTATTGGCCATTGTACATGCTGTTCGACAAAATGATTTGGACAGCATTGTTCTCGATTTTCACGAAAAGAACGAGAAGAACCTGGGCATGACCGTGAATAAGGTCCTTTTGGTGGACAAGGAATTGGGCTTCCGTCATTCGCAAAACCTTCTACACATTGCCATTCCCAGAGAAAAACGAGAGTTTGTGATCTACATTCAGTACAAAGGCATTCCGCAGGATGGGCTCATTATCAGCAAGAATAAATACGGAAACCGCACCTTTTTTTCCGACCATTGGCCCAACCGAGCGTCGTACTATTTGCCTGTAAACGACCATCCGGCGGACAAAGCAAAAGTTCAGTTTCACATCATCCATCCGGCGCACTATCAAGTCATTGCCAACGGAAAGCTGCATAGCGTGGAGCGCGTTGAAGGAGAGAAGACCGTGACTTCATGGAAGGCGGACTATGCGCTGCCCACCAAAGTGATGGTGTTTGGTGCGGCAGACTTTGCCGTGGATACGCTTGCGACAGCGCCTTATTGGATCAGCTCGTGGTCGTATCCCGAAAATCGGAAAGAAGCTGTATACGATTACGAACTGGCCATCAAAGTGATGGAGGTTTTCGAAGAAATGATCGGTCCGTACCCTTTCGACAAATTGGCCAATGTGCAGTCCACCACCCGCTATGGCGGCATGGAGAACGCCAGTTGCATTTTTTATTCGGAAAAATCTGTGACCGGAACCAGAAGCAGCGAGGCACTCATTGCCCACGAAATTGCCCACCAATGGTTTGGCAACTCAGCTTCGGAAAGCGACTGGCCGCATGTGTGGCTCAGCGAGGGTTTTGCTACTTTTTTTACGCATCTCTATTTTGAGAAGGTATATGGAAAAGAAAAGATGAACGAGCGCCTGATGGCCGACAGAAAAAAGGTGATCGCCTTTGAAGAAAAGTACGGCCACAATCCGATAGTTGACCCGAAAGTGAACAGCCTGGAGGATTTGCTCTCGCCAATTTCCTACGAAAAGGCCGCTTGGGTGCTCCACATGATGCGCAGTGTGATGGGCGACGAGAAATTCTTTGCCGGAATTAGAGAATACTACGCCGCCTATGCTTTTGGCAACGCCTCCACAACCGATTTCATGAACATCATGGAAAAGCACGGCGGATACAATGTGAAAAGTTACTTCGACAATTGGCTGAAATACGGCGGCTATCCCATACTTACTTACACGAAGAAAGAGAAAGGCAGCAATGGTGTGCTAACCATACAAGCGGTGCAAAGCACAGGATGGAAAACCATTCCCCTTACCATCCGAATTGTTCAAAATGGCAAAGTGATCAAGGAAGAAACCATCCGCATGGACAGCAAGATGGAACTCACCTTTCCGAAGCAAAAAGGCGATTATGAGGTGGTGCTGGACCCCTACACCACTGCATTCTTTCAATTGAAACAGGATTAGCGAAGCTCCAGATTTTTCGCAACGCGACCCAAGCCTTCTTTAGCAGCCTGGTAATCCAGATTGATGTTGAGCGCCGATTCGTAGTCTAGCTTGGCTTGTTCCAGCATTCCTTTCGATTCGTAGCAGAATGCCCGGCCATAATAGGCTTGATAATACATTTCGTCGGCAAGAATAGCTCCCGAAAATGCCTTGATGCCTTCGTCCCACACGGTGAGCGTAACATAAACGAATCCGAGATTGTAAAAGGCAAATTTGTTGTTGCCATCCAATTGAACTGCTCGGGTGTAGCTCTCCAATGCTTGGTTCCATTGCTCTGTGTCTTGGTAGAACACTCCCATTTTGAAATAGATATCCGAGCTGTTAGGCCGAACTTGTAGCGCCTTTTTGTAGTATTCAATACACAGTGGTTTCATCTGAGCGGCGAGCAACACACCAATCATGTCGTAGGCGTCGAAGTAGTTTGGATCAGCATCTAACGCCTGTTGAATGAAAAGAATGGCATTGGTGGTGTCGCCCACTTCTTTCAGCAGGCTGCCTTTCATGAACAAGGCCACCGGTTGTCGCGAATTGATATCGAGTATCTCGTTCAGGTTTTGCATGGATTTTTCGTACTCGCCCACGGCATAATACAGCTCGGCAAGTCGCATGCGGCAATCAATATTGGCTTTGTCCAGTTGGGCGCAATATTCCCAGCTATCTCTCGAAAATCGTGTTTGATTGGCCACATAATAGATTTCGCCTCGAAGCAACCACGCTTCCACGAAGTTTGCGTCAATTCCTACACAGCGGTCAATATCGTCGCGTGCGGGGCCGAGTCTTTTTTCGTTGTAGTGCAGTTTTGCGCGCTGATAAAGCGCTTGCGCATTTGTAGAATCCGTTTCCAAAAGTGCATTCAAGCTATCCAATGGGGCATTCACCTGCGTTGGGGTCTCGTCCACCGGCTGATTGGGTTTACAAGCAACAAACAGAAATGAAATGAATAGGACTAGCGAAAAAAGAATTCTCATGTTATTTATTTGGCGCTTTTCATGGCTTCGCGAACGGCAGTCTCAATCTCATTTGAAAGCTCAGGATTGTCAATCAATAGCGACTTCACCGCGTCCCTGCCCTGTCCCAGCTTGGTGTCGCCGTAGCTATACCAGCTTCCGCTTTTGTTTACAATACCGAAATCTACCCCTAGGTCAACGATCTCTCCCACTTTGCTGATGCCTTCACCGTACATGATGTCAAACTCGGCCTGGCGAAACGGCGGCGCTACTTTGTTCTTCACCACCTTCACCTTCACTCGGTTTCCTGAAGCGGTCTCACCATCTTTTATTTGTCCCATTCTGCGAATGTCCAAGCGTACAGAGGCGTAGAACTTCAAAGCATTTCCACCGGTA
>CAZBBV010000160.1:0-5029 GCA_964490025.1 uncultured Cryomorphaceae bacterium
ACGGCATTGCGTGTTTCCAACTTACTGCACGTCCTTTCAGCAGGAATACTCATTTATCTGAGCTATTCGGCCGGTTATGGTTGGTTCTTTTGGGGTGGTACGCTTGTCTTTGTGCTTCTGCTCATTTACCAACACAACTTGGTAAAAGTGGACGATCTGTCAAAAGTGAATCTTGCTTTCTTTACCACCAACGGCATTGCCAGCGTCATTTTCGGTGTGCTTGCGTTACTCGATTTTTGGATTCATTGACGAAAAAGCTATGTGCACAGTTACCTTTTTTCCAAAAACGGACGGCTACCTGCTCACCACCAACCGGGATGAAAATCCCTATCGACCCCAGGCACTTGCTCCTGCACAATATATCATTAACGGGAAGCCCATTTACTTCCCCATGGATCCGCAGGGAAAAGGAAGCTGGGTGGCGGCGGACGAAACCAAAACCATGTGCTTGCTGAACGGTGCTTTTGAAAAACACAAGCGCCGGGAAAGCTATCGGCACAGCCGCGGAATCATTGTGCTCAATGCCTTTAAGTATGCCGATCCGCAGCATTTTATTTCCGAAACAGACCTGGAAGATATCGAACCCTTCACGCTGATCTGGGCCGAAAAAGATCGCGTAGTAGAATTTCGCTGGGACGAAACGCAAAAGCATGTGAAAGAACTGAACCCAATTGAGGCGCATATTTGGAGCAGCGCACCGCTCTACGACGAACGCGTGCGCAAATTGCGAGAGGATTGGCTAAAAGATTTTCAAAAGCAAAATACCAATCCCGGACCGGAAGCAATTTTGGGCTTTCATCTAAACGGCGGCAACCAAATACCGGAGGAAAAAATAAAAATGTGGAGAAATGGCGGCATACCGAGCAGCATAAGCGTAACTCAAATACATTTGTCGAACAACCTGGTGCGCATGCACTACCTAGACCTATTGAACGAAAGTCGCCATGAGATATCCTTTGGTGCCAAAGGGAATGAGCCGCGCTGAGGCGCGCACCCAACTGGCCGAGCTTGTTGAACGCTTCCCTGACCACGCCCTCGCGGTGGCCGTGAAACGCAAGCCGTGGATCAAGCTGTTCAATTGGGAATTTTGGCCAACGGTGGTATTGTATTTTCCGGTGGCCTTCCTGCACATCTATTATGGCATACGCTGTGGCACGCCATTTTTCTATACCTGGGTAAATCCGAAGATCCACCATGGCGGCATGTTCGGCGCTTCGAAAAAAGACATCCATGCGCAGCTACCACAAGAAAAAATGCCCAAAACACTCGAGCTTTCACCCGGAGATCGATTTGAAGAGGCTGTGGAATGGCAACAGCAAAGCGCGCTCAACTTTCCGCTTATCATAAAGCCGCACATGGGTGCTCGAGGAAACGGCATTCAGATGATTTACAATAAGGAAGAGCTGAAAGCCAATACTGAAAACCTGCGCTTTTCGGCTTCGCTACAGGAATACAACACCGATCCTCTGGAATTGGGTGTGTTTTACGTGCGTTTGCCCCATTGGGAAAAAGGAAAAGTAACTTCCCTGATGGTGCGAAAAATGACCTTTGTGGTGGGCGACGGTAAGAGCAGCGTTCGTGAACTGATAAAACAACATGACAGACTTCGGCTTTTTACGCGTCCAATATTCCGATTGATGGAGAAGGAAGACCTGGAGCGCGTTCCTGAAAAAGGGAAAAAGTACTTCCCGATTCGCATAGGAAACCACAACAAGGGAACCATGTTTCTCAGTGCAGACGAACTAATCACGCCGGAGCTTGAAGCAACTTTTGATCAAATTTCCAAGTCGGTACCCGAATTTTACTTCGGTCGCTATGACGTGAAATGCCGTTCGTGGGAAGACCTGGAGCATGGCCGCTTCACCATTATTGAGCTGAATGGCGCGTTGGCTGAGCCTACAGCCGTGTATCATCCCGGGGCTAGTATTGCCAACTTTTATCGCACCGTTTTCCGTCACCACCACTGGATGGGACAAATAGCCTTATGCAACAAACGCAACCATAAAGGGGTCGCTTTCCTGAAATCGTGGGCCGATCTTCGTCGTTTTCAACGCGATTCCAAATCTTTCGAATAGGGCGGAAAACCGCTATTTTACTGCCCTTCTCACATATTTTCAATGGGTTATCGAAGGTGCTGGTTATGCCCCTTCAGAATATTTTATGAAAATTTTAGTACTATGTATTGCATGGTACTATCTTTTGAATATATATTTGCCAAACATAATACTATACGCAAAAGACGTTTGAGACATGAATATTGAAAACACAAAGGCACAAATGAGAAAGGGCGTACTGGAGTACTGCATTCTTTCTTTGCTCAATGGCCATGATGCCTATGCCAGCGAAATACTGGACAAGCTAAAAAACGGTCGATTGATCGTAGTGGAAGGAACCCTCTATCCCCTACTCACCCGACTGAAAAATGAAGGCCTACTCAACTATCGCTGGGAGGAATCGAAATCGGGTCCACCTAGAAAATATTACGGCCTTACAGAGCTTGGGCAGAGATTCCTTTCGGAACTCGACCAAACTTGGGACGAACTACAAAAAGCTGTTGAACTAACCACAAACCAGAAATCTTAACTCGCCATGAATAAAACGATTAACATCAATCTTGCAGGTCTCATTTTCCATGTGGACGAAGATGCCTACAACCGCCTGAGCAGCTATTTGGCCGCTTTGAAAAAACAATTCTCCAATGAAAAAGGAGGGTCGGAAATAATCAGCGACATAGAAGCACGAGTGGCCGAACTGTTTACTGAAAAACTGACCGGCACCAAGCAGGTAATTACCATGCGTGATGTGGAAGAGGTGATCGCCACCATGGGTTCGCCCGAAGACTATGAGGCTGAAAATGATGCCGAATATCAGACAAGCTCTAGCACGAGCATTGGCGCGGATGGCAAAAAGCGTAACCGAAGAGTGTTCCGCGATCCGGACAACAGCACCATTGGTGGCGTGTGCGGCGGTATTGGCGCCTACTTGAATGTAGACCCGCTGTGGCTGCGCTTGTTGTTCCTTCTGTTGTTCTTTGGTTTCGGTACCGGGGTGTTGCTCTACATCATCCTGTGGATCGTGCTACCGGAGGCTAAAACCACTGCCGAAAAACTGGAAATGCGCGGCGAAGACGTGAACATAGACAACATAGAGCGCAGCATTCGCGAAGAAGCCGAAAACCTAAAGCAACGCGCTACCAAGTTTGGTAAAAAAGCGCGTGCTGAGGCCGAAGGCACAGGCGAACGCATCAAGAATATGGCGGAACAGATAGCCGAATTGGTTTTGGCCATCATCCGTACCGGGCTCAAGGTGGTGCTGGGCATTGTTTCGGTGGCCATCACCATTGTTGCGCTCATTTTGCTCACTGCCAGTTTGGGCTTCCTGTTCGGTTTTGGCAATTTTTTCATCAATATGAGCAGCAACCGCCTGGAAAGTTTCGACATCTACGACATTGTAGATTTGATCTTCATCAGCGATACACACATGTATCTCTCGGTATTGGCCATTGCATTAATTACCATCATTCCACTTATGCAATTGATATTCTTAAGCGCTCGCACGCTGTTTAATGTACCGCCGGCCAACCGCATGTTCTACCGTGTGAGCGGCGCATTGTGGGGTCTTGGTGTCATTCTGTTCTTTGCTTGCGGGGTGTTTTTGGTAAAAGAATTTGAATTTAAAGGAAGCTACACCGACAACAAGGCGGTGCAGATGGACTCCACCCAAGTGTTGAATATCAGCCTGGACAGGGATGATGTTTCCAGGATCATAGAAGACGACCGACCCATTTATGTGCGCGAGAACGGAATGGTGTATTTAGATGAAATTACCTTCGACATCCGCAAATCGAGCGACAGCACAGCCTATGTTGAGCTGCAGCACTACGCCAAAGGCAATGACAAGCGCATTGCTCGCGACAAAGCCCAGAACATACAATACGAACTTCGCCAAGAAGGCGATCAACTCTTACTGTCTAACTACTTAAGTTTTGGAAAGGAAGACTTGTGGCGATCGCAAGAAGTGCAGCTTACGCTCTATCTGCCGGTGGGAGCCACGGTTTACCTCGACCACAACATGAAGTCCATCATCTACGACATTAAAAACACAGATGATATTTGGGACTACGACATGGTGGGCCACCAATGGACCATGACCGATAAAGGACTGGAATGTGTTGACTGCACCGGCGAAGAGCACTCTGTAGGTCGCAGAAGAAGTCAGCCCAAGTCGAGTACCATCCGCTACAAAGTGAAAGAAGTGAAAAGCACCACTTTGATAGATGCAACCACCAAATTGATTGAATGGCGCTAACCCCAAACCCAATCAACAAAAAAGGCCGCCCAAGGAGCAATCCCGGGCGGCCTTTTTACTTTTTATAAAATTTACATTTTCATAGAAACACCGATCAGCATTCCGCTCATCACGGTACCGCCGCCTAGTTCTAGATTCAAAGACCATTTTTCGTCGAAATGCCAACGACCACCGGCACCTAGACCTATGCCTATACCACCGTCTCCGCTTCCACTATATCCTGGCGCACTTCCCGGACCTTCGTAAGTTTGATTCCAGATATAGTAGCTCAATGCACCAATTCCATATACATCAAAGTCCTCATCCAGGTTGATGATTCGGTCGAAATAAAACTGGGCCCCTGCCCTAAAAGCAATAATGGAGTGGTTCCATTTGGCAGAATAGCCCGGATAATTATAGCTTTCCGACTTCGACTGATAAGACATGCCTCCGAATAAATTCCAATCTTCAGCAATATTGAAGTCGTAAGAAGCATAAATTGGAATTCCCCAGCCTGAGGCGCCTACGCCAAAGTTGAGGTGGTTTTCTTGTGCGAACAAAGCACTTGTGCCGGTAATAAGGGCAAACGAGGTAAGTAAGATTAGCTTTTTCATCATGATTGGGTTTTGGATAGTGACCCAAAGTAAAGCATTTTGCGAAAAAGGTCTTGTATTCAATTATTATTAGGGCTGAGAACGAAATACGAAATGCATCTCCATCTCGCCCTTGCCTTTTGCCTTCA
>CAZBBV010000161.1:0-4985 GCA_964490025.1 uncultured Cryomorphaceae bacterium
TGACCAGTCAACAGTTTGATTTAATTGTCTCCAACCCTCCGTATGTCACCATTTCTGAAGCGGGGTTGATGCGAAAAAATGTGGTGGAATACGAGCCACATCAGGCATTGTTTGTTCCCAACGACAATCCACTCATTTTTTACAAACGCATTTCAGCATTTGGTCAAGAAACATTAAGGCCCGGCGGACGACTAGCTTTTGAAATCAACGAAGCCTTTCAGGAAGAAACAGCGGCATTATTGAGTGAAGCAGGCTATATTCATATAGAAAGCCTAAAAGATATGCAGGGAAAGTGGAGATTTGTAATGGCCCAAAAACCTTTGTGAACTATGAATGTTGAGGAAAGAATAGCCTTTCTGCGTGCTGAGTTGCACAAGCACAATCACTTGTATTATGTAGAAAATGCTCCGATTATCTCGGACAGACAATTCGACGTGCTTTTAGAGGAACTTCAAAAACTGGAAGCCGCGCATCCCGAATTCGACGATCCAAATTCGCCCACACGCCGCGTGGGTGGCGAGGTGACCAAAGAATTCAGAAGCTTGCCCCACCGTTTTCCCATGCTTTCGTTGGCCAATACCTACAGCAAAGAAGAGATTGAGGAATTTGAAGCGCGAATCAAAAAGCTTCTGGAAATGGAGGTGCGCTACGTTTGCGAGCTGAAATACGACGGCGCAGCAGTGAGTTTGAGCTATAAGAATGGCGTGCTGGTAAGTGCTGTGACCAGAGGCGACGGCGAAAAAGGCGACGAAATAACCGCCAATGTAAAGACCATTAGAAATGTACCGTTGGTGTTGCGAGGCGAGGGTTTTCCTGACGATTTTGATATTCGAGGCGAGGTGGTGATGGATCGCGCCGGATTTCAAAAACTGAATGAAGATAGGGTGGAGGCCGGTTTCGAGCCTTTTGCCAATCCCAGAAATAGCGCAGCCGGAACGCTGAAAATGCAGGACAGCGCCATAGTGGCTTCGCGGCCTTTGCATTGCTTTGCCTATAACTTGGCATCCAACAACTTGCCTTTCGAGTACCACTCAGAGGGACTAAAGTTGGCTAGGCAATGGGGCTTTTCCATCCCACCGTTTGAAGAGGTGGTCTATGGAATCGAAGGCATCATGGATTATATTAACCACTGGGACAAGGCCCGAAAGGAATTGCCCTTTGACATTGATGGCGTAGTAATTAAAGTTGACAGCCTGAAACAGCAAGAAATGCTGGGCTTCACAGCCAAATCGCCGCGCTGGGCAATAGCCTATAAGTTTAAGGCGGAAGAGGTGGTGACGGAACTTTTGAGCATTTCGTACCAAGTGGGACGAACGGGCGCAATTACGCCGGTGGCCAATCTTAAACCCGTTCAACTAGCAGGAACCGTGGTGAAACGCGCTTCGCTACACAATGCGGACATCATCCGCGCGCTCGACTTACACATTGGCGACAAAGTATTTGTGGAAAAAGGAGGAGAAATAATCCCAAAAATAACCGGCGTAGCGCACGATCAAAGAGCCCTGTTTGCTGAGCCGATACAGTTTATTTCTCACTGTCCGGAATGTCAAACCCTTCTGGTTAGAACCGAAGGCGAAGCGCATCATTACTGCCCCAACGAAGACCACTGCCCGCCCCAGGTAAAAGGACGGATAGAGCACTACATTAGTCGGAGGGCTATGAATATTGACGGAATAGGGACGGAAACCGTGGGTCTTCTTTACGACAAAGGCGCAATAAAGGATGCTGCCGACCTGTATGAATTGAAGTATGAAGATTTTGAAGGATGGGAGGGCTGGAAAGACAAATCCATTCGCAACTTGCTGGAAGGCATTGAGAAGAGCAAAGAGGTTGCCTTTCCGAAAGTTCTTTTTGCCATAGGAATTCGCTATGTGGGCGAAACTGTGGCCAAAAAACTGGCCGCATATTTCAAAAGTATAGATGCCTTAAAGCAGGCTTCGATCGAAGAGCTGGTAGATGTGGAAGAAATAGGAGACAAGATAGCAGAGAGCGTACTGACTTATTTTCAAAACGCCGCGCATCTGCATTTTATGGAAAGACTAAAACAACATGGCGTGCAGATGGAATTGGAAGATTCGGGCGCTTTGCTGTCGGACAAGCTAGCGGGCAAAAGTTTTGTAATTTCGGGCGTCTTTACCAAGCACAGTCGAGAGCAGCTAAAAACTTTCATTGAGCAGCATGGAGGCAAGAATGTAAGCTCGGTTTCGGCAAAGACAGATTACTTATTGGCAGGAGAAAATATGGGGCCAAGCAAGCTTGAAAAAGCAGAAAAACTAGGCGTGACGATTATCAGTGAAGAAGACTTTGAAAACATGATTCAAACACATTGAGCCTGATTAACAACATACGGAAGCGATTATTCCATTCTTTTCTGAAACAAAGAATAGCGAAGACCAACCGCCAAAGAAAAATGGTGGGACTTGCCGGTGCGGAGTATATCGGTATTGTGTTCAATGCATCCGAAGAAGGCCATTTGATTCTTGTAAAAAACTTTGCGGCCAAACTACTTGAACATAATAAGAAGGTGAAATGCTTGGGCTATATCGACCTAAAGAGAAGATTGGATCTGCCTATGTCCACCCTTCGCTTCGACTTTTTCACCTCTAAGGAAATGAGTTGGCTATACTTGCCTAGCACCACCGTTTGCGAAAGTTTTATGGAGGTGCAGTTCGACTTGTTGCTCGATCTGAATTTAGAAGCCGATCCGGTGTTGCAATACATAGCCTGTGGTTCTAAAGCCAAGTATAAAATTGGTCCCGCCAATAACCCGCACACAGATGCCGATATGACCATAAGCGTGGCAGATAAAGGAGATTTTAAGGGCTTCTTTCAAAATGCAGTGCGCTATGCCGAAATGATAAAACCAGCCAAAAATGAATAGTATAAAAGGAACGGGAGTAGCGTTGGTTACTCCTTTTGATGAAAAGGGAAATGTGGATACCCAGGCGCTTTCGCGACTTGTTGATTATGTTGTTGACGGTGGGGTGGAGTATTTGGTAATACTTGGCACCACAGGAGAGTCGGTAACGCTTTCAAAAGACGAGAAGAAAACCGTAATAGAAACGGTGCGCAAAGCCAACAAAGGCCGGTTGCCTATGGTGCTTGGAGTAGGCGGAAACAACACAGCTCAGGTGATAAACGAGCTCAAGAACCCTGATTTGAACGATATGGCGGCTATTTTAAGCGTGTCGCCCTATTACAATAAACCCACGCAAGCAGGCATTTATGCCCACTACGCTGCCATAGCAGCAGCATCTCCAAAGCCCATCATACTTTATAATGTACCGGGGCGCACGGGCTCCAATGTTGCAGCCGATACGGTGGTTCGCCTGGCCAATGACTTTAAGAATATTGTGGCAGTGAAAGAGGCTAGCGGCAACATGGCCCAAGTGATGGACATAATCAACCGAAAACCGAAGGATTTTGTAGTGCTCTCAGGTGATGATGCGCTTACATTGCCCATCATTGCTTGTGGCGGAGAAGGGGTAATAAGCGTGGTAGGAGAAGCGGCGCCACGCAAGTTTTCCAACATGGTGCGCGCGGCAATGGCCAACCGTATGGACGAGGCACGCAAACTTCACTACGATTTGCTCGATTTTACCGACCTGCTTTTTGCCGAAGGCAATCCCGCCGGTGTGAAGGCAGCCTTGGCGCACTATGGCGTAATGAACAATAACGTGCGCATGCCGTTGGTAAAAGCAACAGAAGAACTCAGTAGAAAAATTGTAGCTGAAATTAAAAAACACGAAATAAATTAAGACATCATGATGAACGCAAGAGTAGAAGAGGCATTGAACAAACAACTACACAAGGAAGCATTTTCCTCACATATGTATTTGGCCATGGCCAGTTGGACAGAGAATCAAGGATTAGAAGGATCGGCCAAGTTCCTATATCAACACAGTGACGAGGAGCGCCAGCATATGCTCAAATTGGTGCGCTACATCAACGAGCGCGGTGGAAAGGCCATTATCCCCACTTTAGCCAAACCGGAAATTACTTTCGACAGCATGTTGAGTATGTACGAAAGCCTTCTACAACATGAAATAGGCATAAGCAACAGCATAAGCGAACTGGTGCACACCTGCCTCGAAGAAAAAGACTACAGCACGTACAACTTCCTTCAATGGTTCGTTTCCGAACAAATGGAAGAAGAGGCATTGGCCCGCTCCATACTTGACAAGCTCAGAATGATCGGCAATGACAAGAGTGGCTTGTATTTGTTCGATAGGGACATCAACGGCCTGCGAAAAACCTTTAGCAATACCGGCTCGCAGCCCACGGCTTAATACCCTCTTTACCATATCTTACCAAATGGGTAGCCTAGCGGTAACCTGAGAATAATCTCAGCAAAGGACTTTTGGAAAACCCAAAAGCATGATTCTTCATTTTGGTAATTAGGAAACGAAAGCTGCCCTTCGGGTGGCTTTTGTTTTTACCAAAAGATTCGTGCTTGGAACAGAAGTTATGAGCAAGAGATTTGTCGATACAGTCATTATTTCGGATGTGCACTTAGGCACCTATGGCTGCCATGCCACGGAATTGCTCAATTATTTGAAAAGTATAAAGCCCGGTAGAATTATCTTGAACGGTGACATTGTGGACATCTGGCAGTTCCGCAAGCGATTTTGGCCCAAGAGCCACATGAAGGTGGTGAAGCAAATCATCAGTTTTGCTTCTAAAGGCGTACCGGTGTATTACATCACCGGAAATCACGACGACTTGCTACGCAAGTTTTCCGATTTCAATTTGGGGAATTTCTATTTGTGTCAGCAGCTCACACTTCAAATTGGCGACAAGAAGGTTTGGATATTTCATGGAGATGTTTTCGACGCTAGCATACAGCATGCGCGCTGGCTTGCGAAGCTGGGAGGGTGGAGCTACGATTTTCTCATCTTGCTCAATCGCTTCGTCAATTTCTTCCTGCTCAAATTTGGTCGAGAGAAGTTCTCGCTTTCCAAAACGATAAAGAACAGCGTGAAAGG
>CAZBBV010000162.1:0-4979 GCA_964490025.1 uncultured Cryomorphaceae bacterium
GTTCTTAATCTCGTCTGTGATGTGCGGGATCACCTGCACCGTTTTTCCGAGGTACTCTCCCCTACGCTCTTTTTCAATCACCGATTTGTACACCCTTCCGGTGGTCACATTGTTGGCCTGGCTGGTGGGTCGGTTCAGGAAGCGTTCGTAATGGCCCAGATCGAGGTCGGTTTCGGCGCCGTCGTCCGTCACATAGCATTCGCCGTGTTCGTAGGGATTTAGCGTTCCGGGATCGACATTGATGTAAGGATCAAACTTTTGTATGGTAACACTGTATCCGCGGGCCTGAAGTAGGTTGGCAAGCGAGGCAGAAATAATCCCTTTTCCTAAGGAAGAGGTTACACCACCTGTAACAAAAATGAACTTCGTACCCGACATGATGATCAGCTTTTCTCCGATTTAATTTAGACCGGGCAAAGCTAATAATTCTAAGGGCTTAGAAAATTCCGAAAGGGCTATTTTCAAAAGCGATAGGTAAGGCCAATGCTTGGCAAAATGGGCAGCTGGTCAACTCGCTTGTATTCAACCCGATTGAAGTAAAATATATTTTGGCGATTGTAGGCATTGGTCACACTGAATATGAGGTCCATGGAGGTTTTGTTCTTGAACTTCCAATCCTTCTTCACACTCAAGTCCAAACGGTGATAACTAGGCAATTGCCCTTCATTTACAGGCCCGTAATGGATTCCCAAATCTCCATTTTCGTTCACATAATCTGTGTTGATGCCTCCGCCAAAAGTCATTAGCTCATAAAAGCCTTGCGTTTGAGTGAATGGAAATCCTGAGCCAAAATTCCAGCGGGCACTAATTTCAATGTCCTTTTTCTCGCCGGCTTTGTAGCTGGCCACAAAATTCATGTTGTGCTGACGGTTGAAGTGTGGATTGTAAGAGATCAGTTCATCTTCGCGGGTCACATTCAGGAACGAATACACGGCCCAAAGGTACCATCTCTCTTTGCTGTATTTCAAAGTAAGGTCAATGCCCATGGCCACTCCGCGCTCCACGATAAAATCTTTGCGCAGAATTTCCGGCTTGTCAAAATTGGCCGGTACGTCGTCATACAGCTTGTTGCGGTTGATGTTGGATAGCTGATAGAAATCTTTGATATAGCCTTCCACATTCAGGTCAATGTTCTTGGGCAAATCGTATTCGAAGCCCAAAATCAAATGCCAAGCGCGCTGCAAATCATCTTTCACGGGTTGCCCTCTAAATTCGTCAGGCAAATTGTCTGATCCCGAAAGGAAGCCATAGAAAAGGTTTACCACATCACGGTCGCTGTTAGCGGCAATCATATTTTGGGAGTAAAGTCCTCCGGCCATTTTCAATCGAAGCTTTTCGGTGGCGTTGTATTTCATCCCCAACCTTGGCTCAAGGCTAAGCGCGCTAAGCGAAGCATAATAGTGGATGCGCATTCCCGGCTCTATGATCCACCGCGCATTTCCCCACTTGTACTTGAAGAAAAACGCCAGCTCCGTAGTGCTTTGGTTTTGATACACCCTTCTGTTTAGGCTGTTGTAGTATTCAAAGTCGGTGTTGAAACCAAGGATGTCAATGCCGTATTTAATCTCCTTTAGTCCGCCCAAGAAATAGCTGAAATCTAGGCCAAAATTAAATCCATCTACCTGACTTCTTCTGGGCTTGCCATCCGATTCGGTTTGGGTAATCTCGTAGTTAGAATAAGAAAAATCGCCTGAAACCAACACATCCGTCATGGCGGGTACGAGCACGAAATTCGACCCAAAGCCATAGCTGTTCCAATTGATGTTGGTAATGCCGTCGTAGTTCACATTGTCGTTAAAACTGAAACCAAACAAATTGAACTTGCTGCCTGTGTTTCCTATGGAAGAGATTTTACCATAAAAATCGGTGAAGCTAAAGGGAAGGCCATCTTCGCCCACATAGCCATAGAGCAACTTCGAGCTTTTGTCCAAATAAGAATGCTTCGCAGAAACCAGAAAAGACAAGCCGCTTCCATCTGCACTTGGCTTTTTCAATGGCCCTTCGAGCAACACGCCGGTCAGAAAGGTGCTGGCGCTCACATTGCCCGACAGGCGCTGCTTGTTGCCGTCGCGTGTTTTGATGTCCATCACTGACGAAATTCTTCCGCCATACTCCGCATTATATCCGCCTGAATAGATGTCGGCGGCCTTTAGAATGTCTGTATCAAACACTGAAAAGAACCCAATGGAATGGAAGGGATTGTAAATAACCATTCCGTCCATCAGCACCATGTTTTGCACAGGCGTTCCTCCTCTTATATATAGTTGTCCGCCTTGGTCGCCGGTAAATACTACGCCCGGAAGTACTTGAAGGTATTGCGCAAGGTCGGGTTCGCCGCCTATGCTGGGCATTTGTTCTATTTGCTTTGGGGTTACTTTGGTTACCGAAGTGCGGACCTCTGTTTTGGCTTCCTCGCGTTCGGCGCTCACTTCTACCACACCAAGCTGAACGCTGCTTTCTTCCAATTGGAATTTAAGACTCGCAATGCGACCCTTGTCAACAGTTACCGTTTCGGTAATGCTATTGTAACCCAAGAAGGTAGCAACTACGCGGTGCGTACCTGCTGGCACTTTCATTGAGAAAAATCCGTCCAAATTGGTGGTGGTACCTATGCCTGTTCCCTCAATGATTACATTGCAATACACCACAGGCTCTCCTGTGGACTTTTCATACACGAATCCGCGAATGGTGGCGTCGTTTTGTGCAATGGCGAATAATGGGAAAAGCGAAAGGAAAAAAATGGTCAAAAGACCCTGGAAACTTCTATTCATCTACCGACCTATTTAATCTCGTTTTTTTCAAAGAGGGCCAAATGTAGGAATTCAAACGAGATGTGGGAGGGCTCGGTTTGTTAATGTACATTCAGAATCTTGTACACCAGCTCGCGCATGATCTGGCCTTCGTCTGTGGTGCTGTTCTCCATGCCTTTCGAGCGTGTGTCGGCTTCTCTTAAAAAACCGATAATCGCACTGAGTTTAGCAAGGTTGTATTTGACCGCAGCGGCCTGGTAATCTTTTACAAAGAATGGGTTTACGCCCATGGCTGCGGCCAGTCCTTTGGGCGACTTGTCCGCCGCGCTGTGCAGCAGCATGAGCTTTGTAAAATAAGCATACAACACGCCAATGGTGACTACCAGCGGGTTGTTTTTCTGGTTGGCTTCGAAATACTGAATGATTTGATTGGCCTTAAAGGCGTTCTTTTCGCCCAAGGCTTTTTGCAGCTCAAAGTTGTTGTAGTCTTTGCTGATGCCAATGTTCTCTTCAATAAGTGCCGGGGTAATCTCTTTCGAAGGGCCGCACACCAAAAAGAGCTTTTTCAACTCGTTGTCTATCCTGCTTAGGTCGTTGCCCAAAAACTCGGTGAGCAGTGCCGAACTCTTGTGGCCACACTTGTAGCCGGCTCTGTGCGCATGGCCCTCTATCCACACCGGCACCTCGTTGTCGTACAGCTTTTTGGTTTCGAACACCACGCAGTTTTGCTGCACCGCTTTGTAAAAATTCGTGCGTTTGTCCAGCGATTTGTACTTATAGTTCACCACCAGCACCGTACTCTTCAACGGATTCTTCACATATTCCAGCAGCGCCTCTATCTTTCTTAGGTTCTGCGCCTCTTTTACCACCACCAGTTGCCGCTCGCTCATCATAGGGAAGCGTTTGGCTTCGGCAAGCACGGTTTCAATATCCGTTTCGCGGCCGTACAATATGCTTTGGTTAAAACTTCTCGCCGATTCTTCCACCACATGTTCTTCTAGGAAATCGGTGATCTGGTCAATATAAAAAGGCTCTTCCCCCATAAGGAAGTAAACAGGCGCTATTTTCCCTGCCTCTAGCTCAGTAATCAGTTGGTCGTACTGCTTTATCAAAACATCAAATGCTTTACGGTTTGACCCCCGTTCATTATTTGCTTCAGCGAGTCAATCCCAATGCGGATGTGCCTTTCCACGTGGTCCTGTGTCACCTTGTGGTCGCTCTCGGTGGTTTTCACGCCATCCGGAATCATGGGTTGGTCGGACACCAGCAAGAGTGCGCCCAATGGAATTTGGTTGGCAAAGGCCACGATAAACAAGGTGGCTGTTTCCATGTCAATGCCCATGGAGCGTGTGCTGCGTAGGTATTCTTTGAACTTTTCGTCGTGCTCCCACACGCGGCGGTTGGTGGTATACACTGTGCCGGTCCAGTAGTCGAGTTCGTAGTCGCGTATGGTGGTGCTCACCGCTTTCTGCAGGCTAAAGGCCGGCAAGGCCGGAATTTCGGGTGGGAAATAGTCGTCTGATGTTCCCTCGCCGCGAATGGCCGCAATGGGCAGAATCAAGTCCCCCAATTGGTTCTTCTTTTTCAGCCCGCCGCACTTGCCTAAAAAGAGCACGGCCTTGGGATGAATGGCGCTCAACAGATCAATCACTGTGGCGGCATTGGCACTGCCCATCCCGAAGTTGATCATGGTGATGCCTCCGTGTGTGGCGGTCATCATGGGAAAGCCTGCGCCTCGTTTCTCCGCGCCTGTTATCTCGCAAAACAGGTCGAGGTATTTGGTGAAATTGGTGAGCAAGATGCAAGTGCCAAACTCCTCCAACGGCACTCCGGTGTATCGGGGCAGCCAATTTTTTACTATCTCTCCTTTGGTTTCCACAGTGCTGGGGCTTTTCTTTGAGGGGTGAAAATTACACTTCCTGACTACCCCCTCAAAGTGAAGATGGACAATGGGACGAAAAAAGTATTCGACCCCCTGCGCAAACGCTATGTGGCGCTCACGCCCGAAGAGGAAGTGCGCCAGCGCTGCATCCGGTTTCTCGTTTCCGACTGTGGCTACAAAGCCTCGCGCATGAAGTCGGAAGTGGGCATTCGTGTAAACAACTTGCTTCGCCGCTTGGACATTATCTATTTCGATCGGCAAGGAAAACCACTGCTGCTGGTGGAATGTAAAGCGCCTTCGGTAGCCATTGGCCAAGAGGTGTTCGACCAGGCGGCGCGCTACAACAT
>CAZBBV010000163.1:0-4962 GCA_964490025.1 uncultured Cryomorphaceae bacterium
TCGCTTTCGGCCAAAGACAAGTTGCGCGGCATAGGCATTTCCCTTTTCCTTTGGCTATTTATGGCTGTGATTTACGACGGCTTGTTGCTTACCTATTTCTTTGTCTTCTCTGAATACCCTATTGAGCAACACGCCATTTATTTCAGCCTGGCCAATCCTGTGGATCTTACCCGAGTGTTCCTGATGCTACAATTGGATGTTTCGGCTTTGATGGGCTATTCGGTCGCTGTGTTTCAATCCTTTTTCGGGAATGGAATCGGCAAAGTGATCAGCGCTGCAGCCCTGTTGTTATGGATAGTATTCCCGCTTTTGGGCGTGGTTTGGAAGGCCAATCGGAAGGATTTCTAGCCAGGCACTAAATAGAATTCTTCCTGGAATGAGCAACTGTAATAGAATCCCGAAACTCGGCCAAAATTTTTAAGCGCTTTGCAATTTCCCTACGGTTCGCAAGTAATGGATGTGCGAACGAACCGCCTCCATGAAGGTTTTGTGCTCGTAATACGGAAGGCCATGTCGTGCCGCCACTTCTTTCACAATTTTTGAAATTTTTGGGTAATGAACATGGCTGATCAACGGAAACAAGTGATGCTCCACTTGAAAATTCAGGCCTCCGGTAAAGAAAGTAACCAGTCGGCTGCGCGTAGCAAAGTTGCTGGTGGTGGCCAATTGGTGCTTGGCAAATTGTGTAGATGGATTGATGGAAGAATCTAACGGATGCTGCACTTCGTCCACTACGTGCGCCATTTGGAAAATGAGGCTAAGAATAAATCCAGCCAGGGCGTGCATGATCACAAAACCTAGTATGGTGAGCCCTACGCCATAACCGGCCAAAAGCGGGGTGGCAATAAAAACGGAGAAATAGGCGATTTTACTGAGCAATAACACAATCAACTCTTTGGTGAATGTCGATTGCATCTGTTTTGTCAAGCCATTCTTGGTGTAGCGTGCCAATTGCTTCCAGTCTTTTAGCAACACCCAATTGAGAGTGAGCAAGCTGTACAACAAAGGCGCGTAATACACCTGGTACTTGTGCATCTTTTTCATGGGTTCGTTGGGATGTAGGCGCAACAATCCGCTGGCGTCCAAATCTTCGTCTTTGCCATAAAGGTTGGTATAGGTGTGGTGCAATACGTTGTGCTGCACTTTCCAGTTGAACACATTCCCGCTAAGCAGGTACATGCTCGATCCGAAGAACTTATTTACCCATTGCTTCTTTGATACTGAACCATGATTGGCGTCGTGCATCACATTCATGCCCACACCGCTCATACCGAAACCCATGATGACCCACATGAGCAAGTAGAGAATTGGGGAAAGGTCGAAAAACACCAAGGCCGCAAAGGGTCCCCACAGCAAAAGAGCCATTACCGCCGCCTTCACATAGTAATAGGCGGTGGCGTTTTTAGTCAGACTGTTTTCCTTGAAATATTCGTTGATACTTCTTCTTAAATCTGCTGAAAAGTCAATCATTTCGGACTTAATCCCTGAAATCGTTGTTTGCATAGTTGATCTAAATAATTCAAAAAATAAGCTTCCGAAAACCCATTGTAAAGTGTCCGAAAACAGAAGTTGCAAATGTAACCTTTCGAAAGTCAACAAAACCCGCTCAAGGTTAAATCTTGCGAGTCGCTCGTCTTCCAACAGTATACCACTGCATTTTGTTGCATATTTTCTGTTTCGAAAAACTTGCAAGCACCCTAATCATAATGCGCTTCTGCGATTCAATTAGGGTATTCACACCAGTATCCTTGGCAATATTTTGGATAAAAAGCGAAGCATGTATAACCCTTAAATTGGAATTAAAATGAAAGCAATAAGTATAGTGTTAGTAGCGGCTGTGTTGAGCAGCTGCGCCGTAATCAGACAAGATGAGATAGCCATGAAGCGACGAATGGGAAAGCTAGTAGGTGAACCCGTTTCGGAGAAAACCAAAGTTTACAATCCCTTTACCACCAGCTACATCAAGGTGCCGCTGCGCAACATCAACTTCGAAATTTCCATTGACATCCCTTCAAAAGAAGGTTTGAACATAAAGGCAGAAGTAAGCATCTTGTACCGACTTGACCCTAAAATGGTCCCCACGATTCTGAGAGAAGTGGGTGTGAACTATGAGCGCGACTTGATTTCGCCGGTTTTCAGAAGCGCACTGGCGGATGTAAGCGCCCAATTCATGGCCAAAGACATGCACACCGGCATGCGATCGGTAATAGAAAAGGCGGTGCAGGAGCGCATGATGGAAATTTTGGGTGAGAAAGGATTCATCATTGAAGCCGTGCTTATGAAGCGCATATTGCTTCCTCCTTCACTGAGCCAAGCCATTGAAGACAAGCTTTCAGCCGAGCAAGAAGCGCAGCGCATGCAATTTGTGTTGCTTCGCGAACAACAAGAGGCCGAAAGACGCAGAATTGAGGCAGAAGGCATTCGCGACGCACAGAAAATTATGGCCGAAGGACTCACAGAAAATGTGTTGAGGTATGAATCGATTAAGGCCTTCCTTGCATTGGCCACCTCACAAAACGCCAAAGTAATCATCACAAATGGCGACAATCCCTTGCTCACCATACCAAGCGAATAAAACCAGAAAAGGCGGGCAGTGCCCGCCTTTTTTATTTTACCCTGAAGAGAATGTTTAGTTTAGATGCCGATTAATTCAAGATCAGCATGATGGCCTTTTTCAAACACTTTCTTAAAAAGTATTTCCTCATTTTAAAGGTTCGATCAAGGCTTCATCCGTCTGTTCAACTCGCACAAAAAGAGCTTTACTTCAAGTATCGCGATATGGCGCAAAAGCAGACACTTCCGCATTTTTCCGAAACAGGCTTTCGTGTCTTCTCACAGTTTGAAGAAGATGGACTGCTACTCTATATTTTCTCACTTTTGGGCATGCGCCAAAAGACCTTTATTGAAATAGGCGCCGACGACGGAGTGAACAGCAACTCGGCCAATCTCTATTTTCACCACGGCTGGCACGGACTGTTTATCGACGGCAATCCGAGAAGCCTGGAGCGCGGCAGGTATTTTTTCAGCCGCTATCCGCACAATTGGTTCTACCCACCCATTTTCAAACAAGCCTACGTGACCCGCGAAAATGTAAATGAATTGATAAGAGAAGCCGGCTTTAGCGGCGAAATCGGATTGCTGAGCATAGACATTGACGGCAACGACTACTGGGTGTGGGACGCCCTGGAGGTGGTGCAGCCGCAGGTGGTGATCATTGAAACGCACAACGAATTCGGCACGCGAAACATAGTAGTGCCCTACGATTCGAAATACGTTTACCCAGGAAAGCACCCTTTGTATCATGGCGCTTCGCCTTTGGCCATGCAGCTTTTAGGAAAAAAGAAAGGATATCGTCTGGTAGGAAGCAACCAATTGGCTTCAAACTTTGTCTTTGTACGTAACGGCCTTTTGGAAAATGAAATTCCGGAGGTGAACGCCCTCGATTTGCTCAATCATCCAAGCACCATTGAAGGAATGAAAGGATTTACGGAAATTGCACATTTTGATTACCTAACCCCAATTGAAATATCATGAAAACAAGCACACTAATTCTATCTCTACTATTAAACCTGACACTAGCAGCTCAGGAATTTAACCAAGCAAAGCTGGATAGCTACTTTGATCGTTTGGAGGAATTCGATCGCTTCAACGGCTCTATTGCTATAATGAAGGAAGGTAAAATCATCTACGAACGCGGAATTGGAAAGCGCATCCAGGAAGAAGATGGACAACTGAATAATGCAGAAACCATTTTTCGAATTGGTTCCATTTCAAAGTCGTACACGGCGACCATTATTCTTCAAATGGTTCAGGAAGGGAAGTTGAAACTTGACGACAAGCTCTCCACCTACTTTCCCTGCGTGCCCAATGGTGAAAATATCACCATAGCCAATATGCTTTTGCACAGGAGCGGCATACACAGCATTACCGACGAAGAAGACTACATGGACTACTTCACCCAAAAAATGACCAGAGAGGAATTGGTGACCAAGATTTGTTCTTACAAATCCAACTTTGATCCTGATGACCGTTCTGAATATTCCAATTCAAATTTCATTCTACTGAGCTTTATTGCAGAAGAAATCGACAAAAAGAGCTTTGATCAAATATTTGCGGCAAGAATTTCAAAACCCCTTGGATTGAAATACACCTACGTTGGCGACAAAATAAATCCCCGTGAAAATCAAGCACGCTCATACAGCTATCGCGGCGTGTGGAAGCTGGAAGACGAAACCGATATGAGCATTCCTATTGGAGCAGGCGCTGTGGTAAGTACTCCTTCCGACATTTGCAAATTTTACAATGCCTTGTTTAGCGGCAAACTACTGAACGCCGAAATGCTGGAAACCATGACCACCATAAATGGTGAATTTGGGATGGGCATTTTCACCTTTCCTTTTGGAGAAAGAATCTCCTATGGCCACACCGGAGGCATTGACGGTTTTAGTTCCATGGCCGGATATTTTCCTGAGGAGAAAATTGCCGTAGCCTTGATTTCAAATGGAAGGAGAATTAACAACAACGACATTATGATTGCTGCGCTAAGCGCCGTATTTGGGATAGATTTTACAATCCCTACGTTTTCGAGTTACGAAGTTAGCGCCGAGGACTTGGAAAAGTATGAAGGAACTTATTCTGCCGAAGGCTTTCCTATGAAAATCGACATATATTCTGAAGAAACCCAGCTCTTCGCGCAAGCCACCGGGCAAAGCGCCCTGCCTATGGATGCCGAATCAGAGCATGTGTTTTCTTTCATCAGTGCCGGAATCGTTTTACAGTTTTACCCAGAAAAAAGCAGCATGGTGTTGAAGCAGGGCGGCTTTGAGGTGGAACTGTTCAAGGAGTAGATTTTGACGGGAACCTTTTTTTGATACTTTTAGGCCATAACTAATAAATGAAATTAGAATATGGCAAAACTTCGACTCTTAGTTCTAGCCCTTGCGGTATCCGCCTTTGTTCATG
>CAZBBV010000164.1:0-2446 GCA_964490025.1 uncultured Cryomorphaceae bacterium
GCTTATTCGCGATTATGCGTTAAAGTATGCCATTCCCACAGTGGGCGCCTCGGGTGCGGTGTTCGGCATTTTATTGGCCTTTGGGATGCTTTTTCCCAATGTGCGCATCTATCTCTATTTCGCCATTCCCATCAAGGCCAAGTACTTCGTGATCGGCTACGGACTATTAGAACTCATCAACGGAATTTCGAACGACCCAAGCAGCAATGTTGCTCACTTTGCCCACCTCGGTGGGATGCTTTTTGGCTTCATTTTGATAAAATATTGGCGCAGAAACGGAGAAATTCATTGACCGCATGAGCATCCTCGACGAAATTAAAGAGTCCTTCAAAAAAGGCGACATGCTCACCCGACTGATCTACATCAATGTCGGGGTGTTCATCCTCTTTAGCATCATTCTGCTTTTGGGCTTTTTGTTTCAAACCCGGATTGAGCTGATCCGCTGGTTTATGGTACCTGCCGCCATTGGACAATTGGCCGCTCAGCCGTGGTCTTTGTTCACGTATATGTTTCTGCATTCCGGTTTTTGGCACTTGCTCATCAACATGGTGTGGCTTTATTTCGGTGGGCAAATATTTATGCAATACCTAAGCGGGCGCAAGCTTTTGAGCACCTACATACTCGGAGGACTTGCGGGCGCCGTGCTTTATATTTTGGCCTACAATGCCTTTCCTGTTTTTGCCGAACAACTCAACATTTCGAAAGCACTAGGCGCCAGCGCCTCTGTGCTCGCCATTGTGATTGCTGTGGCCACGCTTGTACCCAACTACACCGTGCGGCTCTTTTTACTGGGACCTGTAAAGTTGAAATATATCGGCATTTTCTCCGTGGTGATGGACATTCTGAGCATACCAAATGGCAACGCCGGCGGGCATATCGCCCACTTGGGTGGCGCTGCGTTCGGATTCATTTATGCCACACAGATGAAAGAAGGCCGAAACATCTCGAAGTGGTTCGAAGATTTTCTGGATAAAGTGTTCACCTGGCTCAAGCCCAAGCCGAAACTGAAAGTGGAATACAAGCGTCCTGCGCGCGACGACCACCAATACAACACCGAAAAAGCAGCCAACCAAGCAAAAATAGACGCCATTCTGGACAAGATTTCGCAAAGTGGCTACAGCAGCCTCACCACCGACGAAAAAGATTTCCTGTTCAAAATGGGTAAAAACTAAGACCATCAACCAGTGCGAAAATTTCTGAGCTACCTCAACCTCTTGCTCTACAGCCTGGCCGTGGTGGCGCTGCTTTTGGGCATTTGCGCCCAATGGATACGGCCCGAAAAAGCACCCTTTCTGGGCGTGTTCGGTTTGCTGGCGCCTTTCCTGCTGGTGGTGCAACTGGCCTACATGCTCTATTGGACCGTTCAGTTGAAAAAGAAAGCGCTCCTCCCACTGGCCCTGCTCGTAGCGGCGTGGTTTGTTTATGGCGGATTGTTTCGAATCGACTCCCGACCCTTGCCCATTGATGCGCCGCCAAGCATTCGTGTGGCTTCGTTCAATGCCCGCGTATTTAGCAACTATAAACTGCCCGCCGACTATCCGCTCATGAAACTGGTAAAGGCCTACTTGTCTGGCGTGCAATGCGACTTACTTTTTATTCAAGAATACCGCGACGTGCCGGAGGTGCGCACCCTGCTCATGGAACGCTTTCCCTATTCCGTTGGAAAAGGCAACCTGCGCATCTTCAGCCGCATTCCTTTTACCGACAGCTATCAGGAGAAATTCGCCCGCGAAATATCCTACGGCGGCAATGGCTTTCAGTGGGCCGACATTGAATGGGAAGGCCGAAAAATGCGCCTTTTCAACTACCACCTCAGCAGCATTCAGATCAGTCCCATTTTACAGGAAATAGACAACAACCCGGACCAACTGCTCGACAAAGACGGTGTGAGCAATCCTTCTAAAAAGATCCTGAAAATGCTTTCGGTGGGCTTTCAATTTCGCGAGAAACAGGCGGAAATAGTGAAGAATTCCATCAACGCTTCCCCGCATCCGGTGCTGGCTTGTGGCGACATGAACGACAATCCTTATGCCTGGGCCTACCGCCATGTGGCCAACGGCTTGCTCGACGCACACAAGGAGTCGGGGCGCTATTTCGGTGTCACCTATTCGCGCTGGTGGCTGCCTATTCGCATTGATTTTATTCTCTACAGCCCGGCTTTGGTGAGCTACGAAACCCATGTGGAGCACCCGCGCATATCGGACCACTACCCACTCATAACCCGCATCAGCTGGGCCAACTAGCGCTTGCGTACCCTTTTCAAGGTCAAAAGATTGAGGGGATTGCCCTGAAGGCCTTCGGTTTCGGGCCTGTAAAAGCGCACCACCTGATCGTAATACAATGGAATGATGGGCGCCTCGTACATCACCAGGCTGTCCATTTGAGTGTACAGTGCAAGGCGCTTTTCCACGTCGGTTGTCATTCGTGCCTCCTCATACCATTTGTC
>CAZBBV010000164.1:2469-4926 GCA_964490025.1 uncultured Cryomorphaceae bacterium
TAGTTGGGCCCATTGGGAGCTTTGTTGGCTGAATAAAACAGTGACAAATAATTTTCCGCATCCGGATAATCGGCTATCCACGAGCCTCTGAAAAAATCGGCTTTGGCGGTGGCCATCATCTGGCGCAGGGTGCTGGGAGGGGTCACCTCCACGCGAACATTCAAGCCGATTTTGGCGGCCTCACTTTGCAAAAACTCGCATAAATCGAGATAAGAACTGTTGGTCAAAAGGACAATTTCGCCCAGGCCCTGCCCTTTCGGATAGCCTGCCTGCACAAGCAATTCGGCAGCACGAACAGGATCGTATGGATATCCATATTCGGCCTGTTCGTTGAAGGGCGCCAATCCTTTGGGCACAAAACCCTGATTGGCCGCTGTGCCTACGTTGTTTCTCAAAAAACGCATCATGCGCCCTCGGTCGAAGCAGAGATTGAGCGCCTGCCGCACTTCGCGAATGGCCAATGGACTATTCGCCGGAAGGCCCGAATACAAGATGCCCAAATATTCCGTGTTCAGGTACGGAACCGTTTCCATGCGTATTTCGTCGCGGTATTTCTCGCGCAACTCGCCACTGCGGCTCAGCAATTCGTCCTTGTAGCCCGGATCCAGTCCGCTCACCATGTCCAGATTCCCTTTCAAAAACTCCATAAAAGCCGACTGCTTATCGGGAATGAATGTGATGGCCACAGCTTCCAAGTAAGGCAATGGCTCACCGTTTTCTTTTTCAAAATAATTCGCATTGCGCCTCAGAATCAGCTTTTCATTTTCCGCCCAAAGCTTAAAGAAAAAAGGCCCTGTCCCCACCGGGTTTCTGCTGAAATCGCTACCGAAATGATCAATGGCTTCTTGCGGTACCACCGAGCAATACTGCATGCACAGCAAGGAAATAAATGCCGGAAAGGGCGATTTCAGTCGGACAACAAGGCTGTCGTTTGACACGGCAAAAATCGTATCCACCGAGCTGAGCACCCACGCACCCGGCGCCGCCAGTTCGGGCGACAAGAGCCTGCGAAAGGAATACACAAAGTCGTGTGCCGTGACGGCCCGCGTCCCGTTAGGAAAGCAAGGCGATTCGTGGAAGAAAACATCATCTCGAAGTGCGAAGCGATACTCCAAACCATCCCCACTGATCGACCAGCTATGGGCAATGGACGGTAAAACCTCCAGTTGGTCGCTAAACTGCACCAAGCCGTTGTACAAATGATTAATAGCCCAAATGTTCGACTGGCTGCGCGCAAAAGCCGGATCGAGGGAAGTGATGTTGGAAGACTCGTTGTAGCGGAAAACGTGCTTTTGCTTTTCCACATCCTGTTGTTTGCACGCGGTGGCCAATAGCGCCGCAAAGGCGAATAAAATCAGGTATTTGGCAAGCGCTTTCAACTGGGGGCCTAAATTAATTACTTTATCTTTGCGGCCATGTCGGAACGCGGTAAAGTGGCCTACTATACACTGGGCTGTAAACTCAATTTTTCGGAAACCTCTACCCTGGCCCAAAGTCTTACAGACGAGGGCTTTGAGCGCGTGGAATTTGGTTCGGATGCGGATGTGTTCGTAATCAACACCTGCTCGGTGACCGACAATGCCGATAAAAAATGCCGCTATGTTGTTCGTCAGGCCATGAAAGCCAACCCCGCCGCCTTCGTTATTGTGGTGGGTTGCTACGCCCAGCTGAAGCCCGACGAAATAGCCCAAATACCGGGCGTGGACCTAGTGCTGGGCGCCACAGAAAAATTTAAAGTAACCGACTACCTCTTCGACCTGCGCAAGAAAGGACTCGGCGAAGTGCATAGCTGCGAAATTCAGGAAGCCAACCATTTTGTTGGCGCCTATTCTATTGGCGACCGCACCCGCGGTTTCCTCAAGGTGCAGGACGGCTGCGATTACAAATGTACCTACTGCACCATCCCTTTGGCGCGTGGCATCAGCCGTAGCGACAAACTGGAAAATGTGCTGCACAACGCCCGCATTCTGGCGCAAAAAGGCATCAAGGAAATTGTGCTTACCGGCGTCAACATTGGCGACTACGGCAAAGGTGAATTTGGCAACAAAAAACACGAACACACTTTTCTCGACTTAGTTACCGCCCTCGATAGCGTGGAGGATGTGTACCGCTACCGCATTTCGTCCATTGAACCCAATCTGCTCAGCAACGAGACCATTGACTTTGTGAGCCAATCGCAAAAATTTGCGCCCCATTTCCATATTCCCCTGCAAAGCGGAAGCAACGAAATACTAAAACTGATGAAGCGCCGCTACCAGCGCGAGCTCTACGCCGAGCGCGTGGCCACTATTAAAAGCAAAATGCCGCATGCCTGCATAGGCGTGGATGTGATCGTCGGTTTTCCGGGAGAAACAGAAGAACACTTCCTAGAAACCTACGACTTTCTGAACAGTCTGGACATCTCCTACCTGCATGTGTTTACCTACAGCGAGCGCGACAACACCGAAGCCGCCGAAA
>CAZBBV010000165.1:0-4899 GCA_964490025.1 uncultured Cryomorphaceae bacterium
TTCCAACTGGAACTAAAAACCACAGTTTCGGACAAAGAAGTAGAGAGGAAACCCTACACCGCCGACGAAAAATATCGGCATATGGCTACAAAAAATCCTATTCTAAAAGAGCTGCGCGACAAACTGGAGCTAGATATTCAGTAGCAAAGGTTTTCAAAAGGCCTTCAAATGCCTTATTATTGCCAGCCTTGAAAAATAGACATCAAACAATCAGTGTACTTATGAAAAAAATACAAGTTGCAAATCCTGTGGTAGAGCTTGATGGGGACGAAATGACCCGCATCATTTGGAAATTCATCAAAGACAAATTGATCCTTCCATATTTAGACATTGACATTAAATACTACGACTTGGGCATTGAGCACCGCGACGCTACCAACGACCAAGTGACGGTGGATGCTGCCAATGCCATTATCAAGTATAAGGTGGGTATAAAGTGCGCAACCATAACGCCCGACGAGGCGCGTGTGCAGGAATTCGGCCTTAAGAAAATGTGGAAATCGCCCAATGGCACGATTCGCAACATCATTGGCGGAACGGTTTTCCGCGAACCCATCATTTGTAGCAATGTGCCTCGCTTGGTACCCAACTGGACCAAACCAATCGTCATTGGCCGTCACGCACATGGCGACCAATACAAAGCCACCGATACGGTGATAAAAGGAAAAGGAAAACTGACCATGACCTTTACCTCCGATAGCGGGGAAACCACCACCTGGGATGTGTACGATTTCAAAGGCGACGGCGTGGCACTGAGCATGTACAACACCGACGAAAGTATTTATGGCTTTGCCCGTTCGTGCTTCAACTTGGCTTTACAGAAAAAATGGCCCCTGTACCTCTCTACCAAAAACACCATTTTGAAAGCCTACGACGGGCGCTTTATGGACATTTTCGAAGAGGTGTATCAGAACGAGTTCAAAGGAAAATTTGATGCCGCGGGCATAAGCTACGAGCACCGCTTGATTGACGACATGGTGGCCAGCGTACTGAAATGGCATGGCGAAATAGTGTGGGCCTGCAAAAACTACGACGGCGACGTGCAAAGCGACACGGTGGCGCAGGGCTACGGAAGTTTGGGATTGATGACCTCTGTGCTGCTCACACCGGATGGTGAAGTGATGGAAGCCGAAGCCGCCCACGGGACTGTGACACGTCACTACCGCGACTACCAAAACGGAAAGAAAACCAGCACCAACCCCATTGCCAGCATTTTTGCCTGGACACGAGGGCTGGCCCACCGTGGAAAGCTGGACGGCAATGCCGAGCTGGTTCATTTTGCCAACACCCTGGAGCAGGTGTGTGTGGAAACCGTGGAAAGCGGAAGGATGACCAAAGACCTGGCGCTATGCATCCATGGAAAGGACCTGAACAGCAGCCACTATCTGGATACCGAAAGTTTCTTGAATGCTCTGGACGAAGGGTTGCGGGCAAAGTTGGCCTAAACGATACGGAACTAAAATCTAAAAGCCCTCGCCACAAGCGGGGGTTTTCTTTTTGTAGTTTGCACTGCTATATTCGAAACCCAAACCCAAATGGCAAAAAACAAAACCGCCGAAACCGAAGCTGATGTAAGGGCATTTATCCAATCCTTCACCGATTCGGAGCAAAAAAGGCAAGACAGCTACGCGCTGATTAAGTTGATGCAGGAAATGAGCGGCTTTCCGCCGAAAATGTGGGGCCCGAGTATCATTGGGTTTGGAACTTATCATTACAAATATGCCAGTGGCCACGAGGGCGACATGCCTTTGCTGGGCTTTTCGCCGCGCAAAGCAGCCATTTCGCTGTATGTGTATACAGGATTGCCAGAACACGAGTATCTGCTGGAAGGATTGGGGAAATTTACCATGGGAAAAGTGTGCATTTATGTAAAAAAGCTCAGCGACATTGACGTTGAAAAACTCAAAGAAATGATGAAGGCTTCTCTTCAATACATGAGTGAAAAACCGAAAAAATCCTAGAGCTATTCATCATGAAAAAAACGGACTACATCATACAAGGCGGGAAGGCAGGCGCAGATAGGCTTTCGGTGCTTACGGAAGCCACTTGGCCCTATACGAAAGACTTTTTTGGAGCATTGGACCTACAAGCGCCTATTCGTATGCTCGACGTAGGCTGCGGAAGCGGCGATATGGCCCTTCGGTTGGCAGAGTTGTATCCAAACGATTTTGAATACACAGGCGTGGATTTCGACCCGGTGGTGATTGATATTGCGAAAGAAAAGCTTTCGAATACAGGAATTTCAGCGCATTTTGAACTGATGGACATAGAAAGGAATTTGCCCAATCACGGAACTTTTGATCTGGTGTATTGTCGCTTTTTCTTATCGCACCAAAAACATCCCGATCAGATTCTTGAACGTCTTCGCCCACTTCTTAAAAAAGGCGGTGTGATGGCCATTGAAGATGTGGACTTCGACGGCCATTTCTGCTTTCCCGACAATTGGGCTATTAATCGCTATGTAGAACTGTACATGCAAAGTGCGCGAAGCAAAGGCGCCAATCCACTTATCGGAGCGCTACTTCCCGATATGGTGGAAAAGGCCGGCTACAGTGATGTGCATATGAAAATTGCGCTGCCGGCCTATCGCCACGGCCAAGGAAAGCGCATGGCGCTACTCACCATGCAAGCCATAGCCCAAAGTGCTATATCGCTGGGACTATGTAACGAGGACGAAGCGAATAAAGTAATTCGAGAACTCGAGGAATTCACCGAAGCACACGGCAGCATTATGAGCCTGCCGCGTATTTTTCAGATTTGGGCGAAGAATTGACTTTATTTCAAAATTCTATTTTAGCCAAACCAACCCCGAGAAAACCTCTAAGAAATGAAAGTGATTCTTGCCCTATTCCTGTTTCCTTTCTTGCTCGTGTCCTGCTCTGAAAAAAACTACACTTGGGTAGCCACCACGCAGAAACCCACCTATTTCGAAAAGCAGCACGACTGTGAATTTTCTTTTAGCGGATCGCAAATTGGCGAATTGCATGGCGCCTACGCCATCACCAACAACCTAGCGCTATCACTAACCGGAGCATGGGGTGCAGCAGGACGCGACACCAATAGCTTTCCCATTTTCGATACTGCCTTCACGGAAATTGGAAGAACGCATCTCAAACCACAGGTGCAGGACATAGATTTTGCACTGGGATATTTCAAAAAGCTAAACGACAATTGGCAATTCGAACTTTTTGGAGGAATGAGCATTTTTTCGCTATCCATGAAAGAAACGACGACCATGTACGACACAGGGGAGGAAACAAAAGGCGAGGGAGAAAGCTGGAATTTGTACAACAAGTATTATGTGCAACCCGCCATTGGGAAAAATCACCGCAACTACGACTTTGGTTTTGTGGGCAGAGTTTCCATCATTGACTACAATATTTCTAACACCGACTTTATGTTCGAACCTTCGGTATTTGTCCGCTTCGGCTACCGAAACCTGAAGGCTATGGCGCAGATGGGCCTTCGGCTAAACACGCACAACGGAACGAACGACTACTATAGCACGCCATTGAATTTGGGATTCGGCCTGTATTATGTAATCAACGATAGCGTAAGAAAGGAGCGCAACAATTAAAGGGACTACCGTTCCTTAACAAAGGATTTGACCATAGGTTGATCCCCATTTTCCAATACAAGAAAATATTGCCCGGCAGACAATGATTGAATATTAATGAGTTGCTTTCTTGAGTGGAGCACTTCGCTTAACACCATTCTACCGCCGGCGTCATAAATCAGCACTTCTTTTTCTAAATAGTTGTGCATATCGCTCATTTCCACAGTGATAAATCCTGAATTAACCGGATTGGGATAAATCACAAACCCAAGCTCGGTATTTTCTTCCAAACCAATGGTTTGGTTGCTAATCGTGATTTGAAGCGAATCCTTTTTTGAAGGGTCCTGCACCGAAACAGCCTTTGCCCACACTGTTCCGTTGGCAATGGCCGTCAACAGCCCGCTTGAATTAATGGTCGCATTTCCGGAAATGCTCACCACACTCCAGGTTACATTCTGATTGGCTCCGGCAGGTAGAATGGTTGAAACCAATTGAAGCATACCTCCATTGGTATTAATAATAGGCGCGCCCGATTGTACCGAAACGCCAATGCTGGTTATTGGAATTATTTGATTTGAAATGGTAATGAGTACCGAATCCCGTTTGCTTGGGTCTTGTGTTGATACCGCTTTTGCCCAAACCGTTCCGTTCGACTGCGCGGCACTCACCAGGCCAGTACTTGAAATACTCGCTGTGGCTGTGCCATCTACAATACTCCAATGCACGGTTTGAGTGGCACCAGAAGGAAGTATGGTAGCTGCCATCTGCAACGAACCTCCATCAGTGTTAATAGCGGCCGGCACGCCGCCTTGGGTCGTTACAGTTAAACTGGTTATAGCCGATTGGTTGGTCATGGTAATAAGCAATGAATCCATCTTGGTGGTATCGGCCACCGATACCGCTTTGGCCCAAACAGTGCCATTGCCCTGCGCTGTGACTAGACCAGAAGATGAAATACTCGCAGCGCCCGAAACAGGCACAATAGTCCATGTCACTGCTTGATTGGCAAATGAGGGCAAAATGGTAGCCTCCAATTGCAGTGTGCCACCAAAATTGTCAATGGCAGCGGGTACAGCTCCCTGTGTTTGAACAGCAATATTGGTAATGGCTACGTTTCCGGGTACAATGTGCAATTGAACCAAAGGGCGATTGTTGTTGACCAACATAACCAAAGCCGCTAAACTGGTAGAACCTACACGTGTAGCATTGGCACTGGTGGTGGTAGACCTGCCCCAGTTTATGGCTCCGGTGGGGACACTGCTTCTATCCCACTCTACCATCACCACAATATATTCCACGCCATTCCAAACGAAGGGGGAGGTAAAAGGAATCTGAGCCCATCC
>CAZBBV010000166.1:0-1607 GCA_964490025.1 uncultured Cryomorphaceae bacterium
CATTATGGCGTCAAAATTATGACTGTAGGCCGCGTTGTAAAAAGTATTGAATTCCAGCGCGTTAATGCTCATTTCAATGCCGAGCTTTTTCAAGTTGCTTTGAATGATGAGCGCCATGTCCACCGTGCTTTGCTTTCCGGAAAGGATGTTCAATTCAAAGCGGAAATCGATTCGTTTGCCTTGCTCCCTGCGGTCTAATATGCCGTCTTTGTTTTCGTCGCCCCAGCCGTCTTCGGCCAAAAGTGCCGACGCTTTTGCGAGGTCGAACTCAATGGGTGAAAGGGCTTCGTTAAACTCCTCTTTCAGTAATTTAGAAATGATGCTCACCTGACGATCGCCACCAATATCGGCCAACACGGTGCTAATGATTTCGTCCACAGGAATGGCGTGTGCCATGGCCCTCCGTGTTTTTTGTCGGGTAAAAATGGGCTTGCGATTCATGCCATCCGGCTTCATGTTCATACCCAGGTAGGTGTAGCCCATCATGTCGTGCATCATGGTGTTGTATTGCTGCACAAAGGCTTCTTCGCTCAAAAGGCTCACAAATTCGTTGGTCGCAATTTTATTGGTTACATCTATTTCGCCTTTGCGCAATGCCAGCATGGTGGCGTTGTCGTCGGTTATGAATTTGAAAAAGATTCTTGAAGGATTGGCAATATTGTGAATGCCTGGCTTTCCTGCACCCCACCAGTTTTCTTTTCGTTCCAGAAGAATGAATTCACCTTTTCTCCATTCCGAAAATCGGTAGGCCCCAAGTCCGGTTTGCCACATTGGCCACGAACCTTTCTCAAAGGCATTGAAACTGTTTGCCCAATCTGTCTCTAATGAATCGGCCTGGACCAAAATTTCCGGAACTGTGTATTTGTTCATTACGCCCGCACTATCCCACAGTGCTGCTTGCAACACATAGCATTCGCTCAAAATCTGGATGTTGGCGGCATGCAGTTCCACACAGCGCATGTGCAGCTTGAATGAGTCTTGCTCGTCCACCCATGCATCTGCTATGGTCCCGCGAAACAATGGCCTAAGGGAAGGATTGTTGGTTTGCGCCGAAAGCACGGTTTTTATAGAGAAGAGCATATCGTAGGCAGTCATGCGCGAGCCGTCGTCCCAGCGGATGTCTTTCAGAAATTCGTATTCATAAGTAATGCCGTCCTCTGTTTTTGGCAAGGCGCTGAGCAACATGGGTGTTAACTCAAGGCTCTCAAGGTCGACACGCAAGGGAGCACGTTGTGTGAGCGTAAAGAGCTGCGTTCGAAATGCGCTAATGTTGTTGGTGGGGTGAAAGCTTTCGGGCTCGTAGCTCGAATGTACCACAATATCAAAGTCGGTATTTTCGAGTTGTTTAGGGGCGTTGTTACAGGTACTTATGATCAGCACCGAAAGAGGAAGCAGTAGAATACGGATGGTCTTCATGGCTTAGGATTTTCGAACTAAAGGTATAGAAATGTATCCGCACCAATTGCCTCCCTTTTTAGTTTGAATAATAATTTGGTCAGAATATCGGAATAAGTAAATTTGCGCTCCTTTCTGAGAAGGTTCATTGAATAAGGGAGAGGTGGGTGAGTGGCTGAAACCAATCCGCCTGAGGAGGACTAAACTGTCGT
>CAZBBV010000166.1:1707-4771 GCA_964490025.1 uncultured Cryomorphaceae bacterium
GATTTGTTCTTTGTTTTAAATATCGTTGGAGAGGTGGGTGAGTGGCTGAAACCAATCCGCCTGAGGAGGACTAAACTGTCGTACTCGACCGCTCCATCTGAAAAGAGATTTGTTCTTTGTTTTAAATATCGTTGGAGAGGTGGGTGAGTGGCTGAAACCAACAGTTTGCTAAACTGTCGTACTCGATTAGGGTACCGGGGGTTCGAATCCCCCCCTCTCCGCAAGAGAATTTAAGTGAGTTGATCGTAACCACTTGTAAGATTTATTGTGAATTTTTTTTCGGGGTGTAGCGCAGTCCGGTTAGCGCACCTGGTTTGGGACCAGGGGGTCGCAGGTTCGAATCCTGCCACCCCGACAAGAGAAAAATCAGCTAATTAGCATAGATGCAAATGGTGCATTTAGAGTCTGGTTAGCTTTTTTTTTGAGCATTGGTAGCGTAGTCCTGACATTCAGCGAAAGCGAATCGTCAGGATAGGATAGAGCGCTGCCAATGAATATAGTTCATGATATTTTGGTCGCGTAGCTCAGTCGGATAGAGCATCTGCCTTCTAAGCAGACGGTCACAGGTTCGAATCCTGTCGCGATCACAACAAAAGCTGCTTGAAGAAGGCAGCTTTTTTTGTTTACACCAAGCAGGTCACAGGTTCGAACCGAGCCGCCGGAGGCGGAGAGCTCACAGCCATAGGCTGTAATCCTGTCGCGATCACAACAAAAGCTGCTTGAAGAAGGCAGCTTTTTTTGTTTACACCAAGCAGGTCACAGGTTTGAACCGAGCCGCCGGAGGCGGAGAGCTCATAGCCACGGGCAGTAATCCTGTCGCGATCACAAAGGAAAGTCGCTTCACTGGAGCGTCTTTTTCATTGTTTTTAAAAAAGTAAAAGGGGCCTAAGCCCCTCTTACCTCAACCTAAAACTAAACCCTCCAATCATCAAACGTCACCATCAATTTTAAATTCCAATCGGGCTTCCATATGCCCTTTTTCCTTTTGTTTCATTTACAACAACGAGACCACTTTTTGGTTCTGCATTGTTAAATTTTCTTTCAAGATATGATCGAAGTACATATCGATTGACGAATAGAACGAAAGATCGGTTGGCTCTATTGCCTGGGCTAAAATGAATTTTTATGGAAGGGTTTATCCAAGAATCGAAAGTGCAATCAAGCCTCTTTCTTCATCCAGATACTGCCGCCTGAATTGTCGGCTTCGTTCATAAACGGCAAACTTTCATTGATCTCCTTACGGTAGTAGTGCGCCATGTAGGAATTGAAGTATTGAATAGAAAAAGCGGAGTTGAACATCAAGAAGGCTCGAAGCAGATAGGCTTCGTTCCAGGTTCTGCCTTCTGCTATCCAGTCCCAAGGGTATTCAAAATGCACATTGATGTCGTGTACATGCACATACACCCCCTTTTTAAGCCTAGGCAGAACGTGAAAGAACAAATAGTTGACGTCACTGCCCATTTTGGATACATGCGACGAGTCGATAAAAAGGATGTCGTTTTCCTCCAGCGACTCGAAAGTATCGAATGAAACGTCCTGTACTTTTTTTACCAAAATTTGATTCTGGGCGTTGTCTTCCGAACGCAGCACTTGCCGCAGTAGATCAGGAAAGGGCTCTACAAAAGTGAGTTGAATTCCATTTTCAAAGAAAATTTCGTTCACGTCCATCATCACTGCTGACGACATACCTGAGCCCACTTCAATAATGCGCTTGGGTTTTAGATGCCGAATAAAAGCATACAATGAGTATGCATCAGCCGGGGCAAAGGTTTGGTTTGGAATTTTGTACCGGGTTGAAGTAGGTGTGAGATAGGGAAATTCGTCGTGGAAGGTTCCCATCTCTTTTAACCATTGCCTTTGCTGGTCCAGGTTTATGTTAATTCCATCCAATGAAAAGGATTCGGAGTATATCTTTTCTTTGTTTTCTTGCAATTCCTTAATGCTCGCAATGGGGCTGTAGAAATGTCCTGCAGGAACAAAACTAGGCTGGCTTCCACTCCGGATAAGCAGCCTTCTGATTTTATTAAGCGTATTTCTCAAGGTCTATTCATCCTCCGTTTTGCCGGGGCATTTTTTAATAATTCGTTTCACTTTGCCGGCGTGCTCTTCTGCTTCAAGGGCTTTTGCGCGTGTCACCGACCAATCTTTACTGTCCATGCCTTCTTTGCACAGGTCTTTTCCTGTATTTGCAAGATCAAAGAGGTCTTCGCATTTGCATTCCTCGCTCATCTGCATGAGGGTGTCGTATTTCATGAGGGCCTCGTTGAGAAAGCGATACATCTTATATGTTTCGCCTGATTTTCGTGACTTTTTACACCACTCTGCGATTTCGTCGCACATTAAGGGTATATCGGCGCATGATCGCTCTTGCGCTTTGCTACTTATGCTAAGCAAAACAAAAGTCATAAGAAGTAAGAGTAGCTTTTTCATTACTTTGGAAAGATTTGGTGCCGAATATAAGGTGGCTGATAGAATTTAAGAACGAAAATGAAAAAATCATGGACAAAAAGACGTTAAAATCGACAATACTGGCCGCCGGAATGGCGCGTCAGAAGGAGCTTATTGACTCATTTGAAAGAAGGATTGGGGAGCTGCGAAAAAGCGGCAAGCACATTAATGAGACGCAGTATGATGCCCAACAAGCCAGCTTTAATGATGAAAACAATGAGATCATTGACTTGCTAACGGGGCAGCTCAATTTTGTGGTAGAGGAAATGAACGTGATGCGCAACCTAAGCGACGAATTGTTTGAAACAGTTCAATTGGGCGCGGTGGTCATTACCGACAAAATGAAGTTTTATGTTTCGGTGAGTTTGGAGGAATTTGAAGTAAACAGCGTGAAGTATTTCGGAATTTCAGTGAAAGCGCCCATCTATGCCCAAATGCGTGGACTTAGAGCTGGCGAAAACTTTGAGGTAAATGGAGCCAAGTTCCTTATCAAAGAAGTGTTCTGATATTTCAGTTAAAAAAAGAAAGCCCCTCTGCCTCAGGCGGAGGGGCTTTCCTGTTTTTTAGGATTGCTGTATCCATTTCAGGCTTCGTTCGATAAATACCGATAGGTCTT
>CAZBBV010000167.1:0-4745 GCA_964490025.1 uncultured Cryomorphaceae bacterium
GGAACTTCTTGCCTTGCTCTTTCGACGGATCGAAGCGGAACAATGGCCAATAGCCCGATTCTACTGCCGCTTCCTGGTGTTGTGCTCCAAAGCGTAGGTCGTAGCCGTGCTCGCCACAATGCGAATAGGCAATAATCAGCGACGGTCCGGGGTAGGCCTCCGCCTCGCGGAAAGCATTGAGCGTTTGCGTGTCTTTCGCGCCCATGGCTATCTGTGCTACATACACATTGCCATACGAAACGGCTTGCAACGCCAGGCTCTTCTTAGGTGTTCGTTTTCCGGCAATGGAGAATTTCGCGCTGGCGCCCAGTTGGGTTGCTTTGGAGGTTTGCCCCCCTGTGTTGGAATACACTTCGGTGTCCAGCACCAGAATGTTCACATTTTCGCCCGAAGCCAGCACGTGGTCCACACCGCCGTAGCCAATGTCATAAGCCCATCCGTCGCCGCCCACTATCCACACCGATTTTTTCCTCAGGTTGTCGGCCAGCAGCAGCAGCTTCTTCGCTTCAGGATTCTCCGTTTTGCTTTTCAAAATGGCTTTTAGCGCGGCCAAATCTTCGAACATTTTGGCTTTTTCCGTCTCGGTGATTTCAGGATTTGTTTGAATGGCTTCGACCAAATCTTTTCCCACCACAGCTTCGAGTGCTTCCAGCAATTGGAAGGCGGTTTCGCGCTTCTTGTTGATGGCGAGCTGCATGCCCAGGCCAAATTCTGCATTGTCTTCAAACAGGGAATTGGCCCATGCCGGTCCGCGGCCATGCTCGTTGGTGGTGTAGGGCGTGGTGGGTAGGTTTCCGCCGTAGATAGATGAACATCCGGTGGCGTTGGCAATCACAATGCTGTCGCCATAGAGTTGCGAAAGAAGCTTGATATAAGGCGTTTCGCCACAGCCCGAACAGGCACCCGAAAACTCAAACAATGGCTGCAAGAACTGCGCGCCCTTCACATTGGTGATGCTCAGCGCGGTGCGGTCGTATTCAGGCAATTGCTCGAAGAAATTCCAATATTCCTGCTCTCTATGTTCCACCTCCAGCATGCGGTGCATGTTGATGGCTTTGAAGCCTGCCGTCTCTTTGCTTTCGGCAGGACAAACCTCTACGCAAAGCACGCATCCCGTGCAATCTTCGGGCGATACCTGCAGCACATACGATTCGTCGGCACCAAACGGACGGCCTTTGGCGGGCACTACTTTCATTCCTTCCGGAATGGAAACCAATTCTTCGCTACCTACCACTTTGGCACGTATGGCAGCATGCGGACAAATGGCCACGCACTTGTTGCACTGGGTGCACAGTTGTGCGTCGTCCCAAATAGGAATGAAGTCGGCAATGCCGCTCTTTTCGTATTTCGTGGTGCCGGTGGGGAAAGCCCCATCAGCCTGAAAAGCGCTCACCGGTAATTCGTCTCCGCGACCGGCAAGTATCATCTCCAACACGTCTTTTACAAAGCCATCCGGTGCATTGGCCATGGCTGGGAGTAATTCACGTTTGCTTTCAGCCATTTTTGGGTAATCTACTTGATGCAGATTGGCCAAGGCCTGATCTACCGCATTGAAATTCATCTTCACCACCATTTCGCCTTTGTGGGTGTACGATTTTACAATGGCATCTTTGATCTTGAGAATGGCTTCTTCTTTGGGCAGTACTCCCGAAATAGCGAAAAAGCAGGTTTGTAGGATGGTGTTGGTGCGCTTACCAAGGTGGGCCTCTTGCGCCACTTTGGAAGCGTCAATTACATAGAATTGTACTTTTTTTCGGATAATCTCCTGCTGAATTTCTCTTGGCAGATGGCTCCATATTTCATCTTTCGAATAGGGCGAATTGAGCAAGAAAGTGCCGCCGGGTCGGAGGTTGTACAGCAGGTTAAACTTCTTCACAAACTTATACTGGTGGCTGGCCACAAAATCGGCCTCGTCAATGAGATAGGTAGAGCTGATGGGCTTAGGGCCGAAACGGAGGTGAGAAATGGTTTGCGCGCCTGCTTTTTTGGAATCGTATACGAAGTAGCCCTGCACAAAATTGTCGGTCGTTTCGCCGATAATCTTGATGGAGTTCTTGTTGGCGCCCACCGTTCCATCCGATCCGAGGCCATAGAACATGCAGTTGATGGTGCTTCGGCGGATATGAAAATCCGGGTCGGCATCCAGGTGGGTGTGGGTGATGTCGTCCACTATACCCACGGTGAAATGGTTTTTAGGTTGTTTTTTTCCAAGTTCGTCGAATACGCCTTTTACCATTGCCGGGGTAAACTCTTTCGAACTGAGCCCGTACCTGCCGCCAACAATGCGCGGCATGGCGCGGTTGCTTTCAGCAAAGGCAGTTACCACATCCAGATAAACGGGTTCGCCGGCGCTTCCGGGTTCTTTGGTGCGATCGAGAACAGCAATTTTACTTACCGATTTGGGAATTCGATCCATGAATTGGGCCATGGAGAATGGTCGGTACAAGCGGATAATCAATGCGCCTACTTTCTCGTCGTTTTCAAGGAGAGCGTCAATGGTTTCGCGCACCGCGCCTTCGCCTGAACCCATTATTACAATAAGCTTTTCCGCTTCAGGATGGCCTATGTAATCGAACAATTGGTAACGGCGACCGGTGAGTTTTTCAAACTTGTCCATCAACGATTGCACAATTTCAGGCACGCGGTTGTAATATGGGTTGCACGCCTCTCTGGCCTGAAAGAAAACATCCGGGTTTTGGGTGGTTCCTTTAATAACCGGGTGGTCGGGGTCCAAAGCGCGGTTTTTGTGTTCCATCACATCATCTTCCGAGATCATTTCTCTAATGACCTCATCCGATATGGCGTCAATTTTCGAAATCTCGTGCGAGGTACGGAAGCCGTCGAATATATTTAGAAATGGCACGCGTGATTTCAATGTAGCCGCCTGGGCAATAAGGGCAAAGTCGTGGGCCTCTTGCACATTGCCGCCAAAGAGCATAGAAAAGCCGGTGGCGCGTGTGGCCATCACGTCGCTATGATCGCCAAAAATGGAAAGGGCATGTGAGGCCACCGTGCGCGCCGCCACATGGATGACGCATGGGTGGAGCTCTCCGGCAATTTTGTACATGTTGGGAATCATGAGCAGAAGGCCCTGCGAGGCGGTGAAGGTGGTGGTGAGCGCCCCTGCCTGCAACGAGCCATGAACGGTACCGGCAGCGCCGGCTTCGCTTTGCATCTCTATTATTTTCGGCACAGTTCCCCAGATATTCTTCTTCCCGTCGGAGCTGAACACATCTACATGTTCGCCCATGGGAGAGGCGGGTGTAATGGGATAAATGGCGCAAATTTCATTGGTCTTGTGCGCGATTCGCGCTACAGCTTCATTGGCATCACAGATTAGCTTCTTGGGGGACTTTTTCATAGCTACTCCTTTATTTTATGGCGGGCCCGGAGCCACGCACGTTTACACTCCTTTTTAGGTCGAAGTAAAAGTCCTTGCTTCTGATTGTTTAGAGAATGACAAAAGTCATAAATAATTGATTGTCAGTATTTAGATTGGTTATAAAGTCATTTTTATAGCCATAAAAAAAGCCGTCCGAACCATATTCAGACGACTTTTTGACACTTGGTTTGGAGGAGTTTTAGTCCCCGTGCATCCAGGCCTTTTTGGCCAGTAAGGTTTCTTCCGATTCTACATGCGCTTCATCAGGCACGCAGCAGTCAACCGGGCAAACGGAGGCACACTGAGGTTCGTCGTGGAAGCCTTTGCACTCGGTGCATTTGTCCGTAACAATGAAATAGAACTCATCCGAAATGGGTTCGTGTGTGGCGTTGGCATCCACAGTGCCACCTCCCGGAAGGGTTACCGTGCCCGAAAGAGCCGTTCCATCCGCATAGGCCCACTTACCATCCGGTTCGTATATCGCATTGTTGGGGCATTCGGAAATACAAGCGTCGCAGTTGATGCATTCGTCGGTGATTCTAATTGCCATGATGTTTCTTTTTTAATGATGATTCAAAAGTAGAGTGCAAGTTAAAGGGTGAAGATGATATAAATCAGTTTCTCGCCTGAATATGCTAATACAAACTGAGTCCAAATAAGACGGTACGCTGAAAGCACGGCGAAGTGATAATTGTTGTGCTCCTACTTGTGACAGTACCAATAAAGCCAAAACTCTATTTAGGATATATTTGTCCGTTATTGTGACTTTCGTCATGTTTGGTAGTTCAATATCCATTCATCTTTGTTTCAATGAAATTCTGGCTGCACATCATACTTTCATTGGTCATCCTGTATCCTTCATGGGTGAATACCTCCTTGTTGGTGAATTACACCATAAAGAAGGAGTACTATGCGCAAACCCTCTGTGAAAACAAGGACAAGCCCGAAATGCATTGCGAAGGCAGTTGTCAGTTTAGCAAGCAATTAAGGGCCACTGATACACAAAACGACCAGAAGGAAATACGCTACCTATCTACTGAATTGCAGCTCTTCTTGAGCGCCACTTCAACTTACTTTTTGTCGAACCCGTTTGTTTCCGGAAACTCCATTTTTTACGAACTTGGTTTGCCCGAAAACTTTCCTGAACTACCTACTCCCCCACCGCAGCTTTCGTGATTTTTCTATGTAACGTTCATTCTATTACAAAACAAAAAATCACCATTCAAATGAAAACCATATTCAAATGGGCAATCGTGGCATTGCTCCCGATAGCCGTTTTTTCTTCTTGCAAAAAAGACACTCCTGATCCAATTCCTCCGGTAAATCCGTGGGACGATATGGTGTTGGTACACGACACCACCAT
>CAZBBV010000168.1:0-4725 GCA_964490025.1 uncultured Cryomorphaceae bacterium
GTAGTATCTATAGAGCTGGTTGGCTGTCTTTTCTACCAAGGCTGTATCCACAATCGTTGGTTTCTCGCCAATTTTCGATAGCCATTTTTTAAATCCTTTTTCCCTCTCCGGGTCGCCGGCATTGTACATATACATGTAAAAAGGAATGCCCACAAAGGTTTTGTTAGGCCGTTGCTGCATGTAGCTATATTCCTTGGCGCTGCTTTTCAGCTTTTGGCCATCCATCACCACCTCGTTCTTCTTCAGCAAAAGCTCGTCTTCTGCCAAAAACTTCGTTGGGCTGCATCCTGCAGCGAGGATAAGCCCAAAAAGCCATATCGATATACTATGTTTGCGTGGTTTCAAATTCGTTTTCAGAGTCGCAAATTTATCGGAATCATTGGCATATGCTATCGCAGTCAAAACAAAAGCTTATTCGCTCGCTTCAGCAAAAGAAATACCGTGTTTCCGAACGGCTTTTTGTAGCTGAAGGTATCAAGGTAGTCCGCGATTTGCTGGCCAGCCCGTACAAAACGCACAGCTTATATGGCACAGCGGCCGGTTTTGCTGCCTTGGCCGACCTTGATTTGACCATGGAATGCGTTGAACTGAGCCAAATGGAACTCGGCACAATTTCAAACCAAAACACGCCCGAAGGACTCTTGGCTTTGGTTTATCTGGACGAAGGAATATACCAGCCTGAAGAGTGGACGCTGATATTGGACGCAATAAACGACCCGGGCAATTTCGGCACATTGATACGCACAGCGCGCTGGTTTGGCGTTCGAAACATTTTTTGCACCACGGGCACCGTAGATGCTTTCAATCCGAAATGCGTACAGGCGGCCAAAGGCTCGCTTTTTTTCACCAATATTTACTACCGCTCGGTAGAGGAAATCATAAATCTGATTAGCAAAGAACAGCGGATGTTGTATGTGGCGGATATGGATGGTTTTGGTGCATTCGAAGTAGAAAAAGACACACCGAAAGCCCTGGTATTGGGTAGTGAAAGCCACGGCCCGAACGACGCTTTTAGAAAGCTTGCCGGCGCTATTGTTTCCATTCCTCCGCATAGCTCGGCTGCCGAAATGGATTCGCTCAATGTGGCCGTGAGCGGTGGTATATTGCTGAGCAAGTTGGTGGGCTAAAGCACCGGATTGGAAAGCCCTTTTCGCTGTTTGTACCACACATTGAGCACCACACCGGCCGTAACCAGCACTATGCCCATGATACCCCAAAGGCTGTATTTCTCTTCAAAAAACATGAGGCCATAGCTTAGCGCGTAAATGGTGCCCAGGTATTTTAAGCTGGTCACTTTGCTGGCCTCTTCGGCTTGCAAGGCTTTGGTCATGTTCAATTGGCCTATCTGGGTGAATATGCCCAGCAAGATGATGACCAGCCAATCCCAGCCTTGCGGCCAGCGCCACACAAACAAGGAGGCTGCCAACATAACCGGCGTGGCGATAAGCGGAAAGTAGAACACAACCACCAGCGGATGGTCGCTGTCTTTCACTTTTCGAATGGCATTGTAGGCAAGGCCGGCAAACAATGCCGAGCCGATACCAGCCATCATGGGCCAAAAGGCAATACGGTCGTCTAACCCTTTGAGCATAATAACCCCTGCAAACGACAGTGCAAAGAAGAACCACTGCGGTGGAAACACTTTTTCGCGCAGTAGAAAAATGGCTATAACCGAGGTGAAGATGGGCGACAAGTATTGAAGCGTAACCGCGGAGCCAAGCGGCATAACTTGTAGGGTGTAGAAAAACATGGTAAGGGCCGTTACTCCGCTCACTCCGCGAATGATGAGGTATTTTTTATTTTGTCCAAAGGGCTCAATTCCTAGTTTTTTGAGATAGAATAGGGTGAGGCTAAGGGAAACCAAGGAGCGGAATAGCACCAGCTCTACTACTGGCAGGTGGTTCAAAAACTTGACACACAACTGCATGAGCGAAAAGGCAAAAGTAGCTATGAGCATGTATTTTACCCCGGGGCTTAGCATGGCCTAAAACAAGCCGTGTGAAGCAAAGCGCAAGAGAATGGCGAAGTCGTTGAAAGCCCCATTGTGTGGCAAAAGATCGAGATCGTGGCGGTAGGCTTGAAGCACAAGGTCCACTGTGTAGCCTTGTGAGAAGTTGTACCGACCACCCACACCGGCCATGGCGCCAAACCCGGAAGCAGTGTAGGGTACGCGCACATTATTCATTTGGTCGTACAGAATGTTGTATTGAAGATGTAGCACCTGCACTTCGTTCTTCTTCACCTGCTGGTAGTTCCAGTTCATTCCTGCTTCCACAAACATGGTAAAAGGATTCTCGGGATTGAATTGGTATATCATTCCAAAATCAAGATTGATGCGCTGTTCCTCGCCAAGCGCATTGCATATTTCGAGGTAAGGCTCGGAAACTCCTCCATTAAATCGCTCCACCTCTATGGTCCAAATCCCTACGCTGCGCAGCTCAATGCTGTTGAAGGCGCCAAAAATGCCGAGATGGTCTGTGAGGAAATACGATCCGCGAAGACCCCAATAAGTATTGGCATTATACTGCATACTTTGCGAATACTCGTAGATGGTAAAATCGTATCCGCCCAGTGCGTCGTATATGGCGTTGTAGTTAAAAAAATTGTCAATGATGGTTCGCTTCAGGCGGCCTTCACTCTCTCCGTTGTAGAACTGTCCTGCTTCGCCGTCGGCAAAGTAGTAACCGAAATGAAAACTGCCCTCAAATCCTCTGTAGCCCTGTCTTTCTTCTTCTTCTTCAAATTGGGCAAAAAGCTTCCCCAATCCGGTGAACAGAATAATGGCGAGTATGTAGTGGAATTTATTCAAAGCAGAAGCTGATCAAAATGGCTCTTGTCCTTAGGTCGGTGAGCCCGTTGGTAAATATCGTTTGGTCGGCAACCAATACATTGTTCACACCCCAGGTGCCTTTTATTTGCGGAGAGAATTTGAAATAATCGAAGTAAAAATCTACGCCAAAACCGATTTCGTAGGCGAAGTCGTTCTTCTTTATTCTAAGCAATTTTGGGTCGTCCACGTTTTCTTGGCTGGCCATGTCCACCATAAACTTCACACCGCCCAGCATGTAGGCTCGTCCATTGGTAATACGCACCGAGCGGTATTTCAGGTGGATGGGAAATTCAAGAAAGGTGGACTCCACTTGCTTGGAGGTCTCATACACTTCACCCGTTATGGGGTCTTCCACGCCATAAAACACATCTCGTTGGGTGTAGGATATGCCTGGGGTGAAGCGGAGATTGAAATAGTTGTGCAAGCGCAGATCGGATATGAGGTAGAGTGAAAAACCCGGTCTGCTTTCGGCCTCAATGGTGTAGAGTGGCCCTGCATTGCTCAGCAATTCTATTCTCCTAATATTGAAGTCGATATAGTTGAAACCCGTTTCAAAACCAAAATGAAGCAACCTGTAGTCGTACTTCGGGTAGCGTTTCTGCTTTTCGTACACGTTTTGCGCTTCTGCTTGAGAAACAATAAACAAAAAGCCAATCACGGCCAATAAAATTCTCATGTGTTGGCTAACGGACTTCACAGCTTTATATTTCTTTTTTTCCAGCCGAATAGATCGAGGCAATGCCAAAAGTGACCGGGGTGGTGGAAATATCTTCAAAGCCCAATTCGCGAAGAATGGCTTCAAATCGATCGCCGTAAGGAAACGCCTCAACACTTTCAGGAAGGTAGGTATAGGCGCGGCTGTCTTTGCTCACCATTTTTCCCATGCGCGGAAGTACATGCTTGAAATAGAAGCCATAGAGCTGCTTGAAGGGAAATTTTTCGGGTTGAGAAAATTCCAGCACCACCATTTTTCCACCTGGCTTGAGCACGCGTTGCATGTCGGTGAGCCCCTTCTTAAGGTTTTCAAAATTGCGCACACCAAAGGACACGGTCACCACGTCGAAGCTATTGTCCTGAAAAGGCAAATTCTCGCTGTCGCCCAATTCGAGCCGGATGATGTTGTCGAGTCCGCGCTCGGTCACCTTTTTCTTTCCCACTTCCAGCATGCCAGCACTAATATCCACACCCACTATTTGGCTTGCGCCGCTTTTGGTCAGGGCTATGGCCTGATCGGCTGTGCCGGTGGCAACATCCAGTATGGTAGCCGGATTTGCCGCTCTTACCATGCGCAACACCTTCTTACGCCAACCGCGGTCAATGCCCAACGAAAGCACACGATTGAGAAAATCGTAGCGGGCAGAAATGTTATCGAACATCAAGGCTACTTGCTCCTTTTTGCTCAGATCAGAGTTGCTGTAAGGGGTGATGTTTTCGCTCATGCTGTTTTTCGAGGCCGCAAATATACCATACTCATGTGGAGTGAAATTGGCTTATGCCACATTGAAGTGCGTTTCGGGATATTTGTAATCTCCTGTTTTGGTTTTTCCCAGCGCAAAGGCCAGCGTAAGAATTCCCACACGACCGATAAACATGCTGATGATGAGAATCATTTTTCCAAAACTGTTCAGATCGGCCGTGATGCCTGTGCTCAATCCCACAGTGGCGAATGCGCTCACTTCTTCAAACACCAGCTGCATCATGTTCATTTCGGGTTGCGCCAAACTCAGGAAGAAAGTCATAATCAGAATGATCGAAGAGGAGAAAAGAAAGATAGCAAATGCCTTGTGCTGCGTGCTTTGTGGAATGGTGTGCTTGAATGCTTCTACGTTCTTCTTGCCTCGAATGGTGCTGAAGGCGGTGGCGAAAATCACCGCAAACGTAGAAGTTTTGATACC
>CAZBBV010000169.1:0-4673 GCA_964490025.1 uncultured Cryomorphaceae bacterium
TTGGTCTTCATGTCGGTAAATGTTTTAGCCGCATCAAATTTTTTGGCTTTGTCGCCCACTCTAATAATGGTTACAGTTTCCATCACATCACCTTGTGCAATGGCGTTCACTACTTCTTGTCCTTCCACCACGTGACCGAAAACCGTGTGCTTGTCGTCCAGCCATGGGGTTTCTTTGTGGGTAATGAAAAACTGGCTTCCGTTGGTGCCCGGTCCGGCATTGGCCATGCTAAGAATTCCAGGACCGCTATGGCGAAGGCTTGGGTCAAATTCGTCAGGAAATTCGTAGCCAGGTCCGCCCGAGCCTGTTCCAAGTGGATCACCGCCTTGAATCATAAAATCGGCAATAACGCGGTGAAATTTCAATCCGTCGAAGTAAGGCACGCCTTTTCCTTTGGCTGTGTTGTCAATGTTTCCTTCGGCCAGTCCTACAAAGTTTCCTACAGTCATAGGCACTTTTTCAAACTCAAGCATAATGAGAATGTCTCCTTTTGTGGTTTTAATTTTGGCATACAAGCCGTCCGCTAAATTCATGTTGTCTTGATTTTCTGCATGGTTACAGGCCACTAGGGCGCCTACGCCCAAAAAGATAGCCAGGGTTAATAAAATTCTTTTCATGATTTAATTTCTACGAGTTTCAAGTTATACAAAAGAGTTGCGCGCGAAGGTACTGTATTTCCTTTTCCATGCACGCCATATCCGAGGTGCGACGGCACAATAAGGAACACTTCTTCATCTGTTTTCATTTTTTTCACCGCCTCATTCATGCCATTTGTGATGTCCGAATGATCGACCTTAAAGGTAATTTCTTCTTCTGCCTGCGCTATAGTGCTGTCCAATAGGTACATAGTGTACACTACTTTAACCTCGTTACCACTCAAAGGCATCTTTCCTTCTGCCGATCGTTTTATCCATTTCATCCGCAAGCCGGTGCGGCTCGTTTCCATTTCCATGTCGTATCGAACAACGTAGTCTGCAATCAGACTATCTTCATATCTGAGCATTTCGCTATTCATTTCTATCATCTCATCTGAAGTATGCCTGGGCGCTTCAGGCGATTGCGCACTCTGATTACAAGAGTAGCCCATCAGCAATACAGAAAAGAAAATAAGCAGGTATCTATACATTCTTCGGAATTTGATTGATCTCCTCATAGTAGTCAGGGAGCAGAGAAACGAATCGTTTAACGGTATCTTCCAGGTTTTCGTCTGTGTTGCCTCCGGAAGCATTGATGTGTCCTCCGCCATTAAAGTGCTCGCGAGCCAGTTTATTCACGTCGAAGCTACCTTTGGAGCGGAAAGATACTTTGATCATGTCGTCGTTTTCTACAAAAAAGGCAGCCAGCACAATGTTCTTGATAGATAAGGCATAGTTCACAAAGCCTTCTGTATCGCCTTTCTTGAAATGATATTCCTTCAGTTCCTTTTGGCTCAAGCTGATAAAAGCTGTGCGATAATCGGGCAAGACGCGCATTTTATTCCGCAAGGCATGGCCAAGAAGATGTAAACGACTTTCGCTGTTGGTGTCGAAAATGCTCTCGTGAATAGCCGTCGGGTTTGCACCTTTATCTATGAGTGCTGCGGCAATGCGATAGGTTTCACTTGTCGTGCTCGAAAAGCGAAATCCACCCGTATCAGTCATTATTCCGGTGTAGAGATTCGTAGCGATCTTGGCGCCAATCTTATCTTCTCCACCCAAAGCAATCATCACTTTGTATATCATCTGGCTGGTGGCACATTCTGCCGTGTCTGAAAAGGTCCAAGCGGCGAAAGCCTCCGGTTCCTGATGGTGGTCTATCAACACTTTTGGTGCTTTTGCCTTTCCTACTTCTTCACCCAACTTGTCAATTCGCTTCAGGGTGTTGAAGTCCAAGCAAAATATCAAATCGGCTTCTTCCACCTTCCTTACAGCCGTTTTGGTCTTCTTCTCGAAATTGATGTAAGAAGCCACTTCAGGCAACCACATCAGGTAGTCGGGCACCTGATTTGGCGTGATCACCTTTACCTTCTTTTTCAGTTTTTCCAGAAAAATAGCCAAGGCCAAAGAGGAACCCATAGCGTCTGCATCAGGGTTTCGGTGTGTGGTAATTACTATATTCTTGGCGCTTTTGATCAATTCAGCCAATTGCGCAATATCGTCCTGTATCATGGGGGCCAAATCTACAACATTTCATTTCCCATCTGCGCTGTGCTTATTTTCCTATTTTCGCCGCCGAAATAAAACAGACAGAAAATGGCCGGAAAAAGAACTTTTACTATGATTAAACCGGATGCCGTAGCCAACGGACATATCGGAGGAATTTTGAATATGATCAATGAAGCGGGATTCCGCATTGTGAGCATGAAAATGACGCAGCTATCGCGCAGAGATGCCGGTGCTTTTTACGAAGTGCACAAGGAGCGCCCTTTTTATGGCGAATTGGTGGACTACATGACCTCCGGGCCAATTGTAGCCGCAATTCTTGAAAAAGACAATGCTGTGGACGACTTCCGTAACTTGATTGGCGCTACCGATCCGACCAAAGCTGCTGAAGGCACCATTCGCAAGCGTTACGCAACATCAATCGCTGCCAACGCAGTGCATGGATCTGACAGCGACGAGAACGCTGCTATTGAAAGTGCATTCCATTTCAGCGTGAGGGAGCAGTTTTAATCATTCTGAACTTTGAAGACTTAAGAGCCCCTAAATGGGGCTCTTTTTTTTGGCCTGTTAAAACACTATTAAATTTCATTTTTGCTCCATTGCCTATCCTTTCACGTTCGCACTTTGAACTATATTCGGCACAAAATCAGAAACTATGATCCCTACTTACATTATTCTATTTATCGTTGCCATCATTGTCTTTTCAGGCATTTTCACTGTGAAGCAACAAACGGCTGCCATTGTAGAACGATTTGGAAAATTTCACAGCATCCGCAATTCAGGAATCCAAATCAAAATTCCTTTGGTAGACAAAATTGCCGGTCGCATGAGTCTACGTGTGCAACAACTCGACGTGCCAATCGAAACCAAAACCAAGGACGACGTATTTGTAAATCTGAAAATATCGGTTCAGTTTCAGGTTATTCCTAGCGCGGTGTACGACGCTTTTTATCGTTTACAGAATGCGCACAACCAAATCACTTCCTATGTATTCGACACCGTTCGGGCGGAAGTACCTAAGATGAAGCTGGACGACGTGTTCGAAAAGAAAGACGACATAGCTGTGGCCTTGCGCAGCGAGCTGGAAGAAGCCATGAACACATATGGTTTTGATATCATTAAGGCCTTGGTAACCGACATTGACCCGGATATAGCGGTGAAAAACGCCATGAACCGCATTAACGCTTCGGAGCGCGAGAAGTTGGCCGCCGAATATGAAGGCGAAGCGGATAGAATAAAAATCGTGGCAAAGGCAAGAGCTGAGGCAGAAAGTAAGCGCCTGCAAGGGCAAGGTATTGCCGACCAGCGAAGAGAAATTGCGCGTGGATTGGAAGAATCTGTTGGCGTACTAAACAAAGTGGGCATCAACAGTCAGGAAGCCTCGGCCTTGATTGTGATTACGCAGCATTACGACACGCTTCAGGCTATTGGCGCGCACTCCAAAAGCAATTTGATTCTCATGCCTAATGCACCCAACAGTGCAAGCGAAATGCTTACCCAAATGGTGACTTCTCTTGCTGCACACGACAAGTTGCGCGAGGAACAAGGATGAGAAAAGTCAGTTGACGCTTCTTTCAAGGGCCGTAGTTTAGCGGCCAATGTTTCAAGGATTCAAGAATAAAATTAAAACCTGGTCGGGCAAGAACGCCACGGTGCGCTTTGTCGTGGACCAAGTTCAGGAAGCGCGATTCAATTGGTTGTACAAAAGGTATTACACCAACCGGGACTCGCAGAAAAAAGCTAGCACCCTCGAGATTAATCTGGAGTTTGCCAGTCAATGCAATTTGCGCTGCAAGTTCTGCGCGTTGGACCACGAAAAGCCCCACGTGCAAATGAGCGAAGAAGTGCTTGATACGCTCATGAACACTTTGCTCAATGACGAGCGATTTAGCCGCGTGGAACGCCTGAACCTTTATAATGGCGGCGAAACCCTGCTTCATCCAAAGCGCCTTGAGATGCTGCGCAACATAGCGGCATACCGGGAGAAATTTATAAGCAAAGGGAAACGATTTCCAAAAGTAGTCATGCTCACCAACGGGATGCTCCTCCGCCCTGCCCTTTCGGATAGCATAATCGAGGAGCGTCTGGTGGATGTGATGAAGTTTAGCCTTGATGGCGGAACGCCGGAGTCTTTTGAAGAAATGCGTGTGAATGCCAAATGGAAACTGTTTTATAGCAATGTGAAATACTTTGCGGAAAAGGCAAAATCGCAAGGGATTCACTGTGCAGGAATCACTATAGTGCCTGATGAATTGCCATTGAATACCTCATGGATGCATCCCGAGTTTCGTGAAATTATCGAGTTGCTCAGCGACTACGAGCTTCGGCGGCTACACAATTGGGGTGGTGCCATAGACATTGCCAAAAAGAAGCGCTGGAAGAAAGGCTGCAATATGTTGCTCGACCAAATGGTGTTGCTGCCCAACGGAGATGTAACCATTTGCTGCAACGACTTGAACAGTCTTGGCGTTACCGGGCATATTTTGGAGAATTCGCTTTTCGAGCTCTATCAATCGGAAGAAAGGCTACGGC
>CAZBBV010000170.1:0-4655 GCA_964490025.1 uncultured Cryomorphaceae bacterium
ATAGAAATCTTGCTCAGGTCCCACTTGTTGCCATCCAGGTCGGTGCCGGTGGCGGTGGTGGTTTTTGTGGCGCATTCGCAAGTCACCTCTGCACCGCATTCGTTTTTGTCGAGGGTAATCAGGATGAAATCGTCACCGGAGGAAATAAAGGCATACAAGCCGTCGGCAGGTAGCATTTCTTGTCCGAGCAATTCGTTCATTTCCTTGCCGCTAAGCAGGATAAGCGGAATGCGGAATTCTTCTGACCATTTTCCCGGTTCTTCCTGGTATTTCACGGTTACATACACTTCGCAGTAGGCCTCGGCCTTGAACGAAGAGAAGAAGAAAGTAAGTCCGATTAGAGCAAAAAATAGCTTTTTCATGTGCTGAGGTAATAAGTTGATGAATGGGTTAATTCCTGTAAAACTTAAGACCTCAGGGAAGTGTTAAGCTTCACCCAAAACTAAAGAAGATGATTTGCCCTGCAAGACTTGGGGGCATTTTTTTTTCCGGAGGGGTGAAAATTGCGTGATATACCTTAGGATTTCCGGTTTGCCATACAGCCATGTAATGGTGTAGGCCGCCCGAATGCCTACATTTGCCACCATGACAGAACAACAAAAATCGCAATTGCTCCCTGTGATGGAGCGCTTCGGCACCATTCAAGGCGAAGGCACTTTTACCGGATGGGCGGCGTGGTTTATTCGTCTTGGTGGCTGTGATGTGGGCTGCGTGTGGTGCGACGTGAAAGAGAGCTGGCCGGCAACAGGTCACCCGCTCATGAGTCCTGAAGACCTGGCCACGGAAGCTTCGAGCTTCGCCGGGGATGTAACGGTGATTACCGGTGGTGAGCCCCTGATGTACAATCTTGACGAGCTGACCCAAGCCTTGCACGACCAGGAAAGACAAACACATTTGGAAACTTCGGGCGCCTACCCATTGAGTGGCGAGTGGGACTGGATTTGCGTTTCCCCGAAAAAATTCAAACCCGCACTGCCGCAGGTGCTGGCAGCCGCCAGCGAACTAAAAGTGGTGATATACCACAAAAGCGATTTTGAATGGGCAGAGAAGCAATCGGAAAAAGTGCACGAAGATTGCCTACTGTATCTGCAACCCGAGTGGAGCAAGCGCGAAGAGTTGATGCCCCTCATTGTAGAATACGTAAAGAACAACCCCGATTGGCAAATCTCCCTGCAAACGCACAAATACTTAAACATTCCGTGAGGGCATGGTGGCTCGCGATATGCTTACTGGCAGGTGTGGCGGCAATAGCCCAGCCGCGACAGGCCATTCGCAGCATGGAATATGCCCTAGGCGCCATACAGAATGGCAACAAGAAAGAAGCCATCAGCTATCTGAAGGAGGCCATTTCGCTATACCCGGAATACACTGAAGCTCACTACCTGCTGGGCGACATCTATTTCCAGGACCGCGACTATTCCGCTGCGTTGGAGCAATACGACTCCATTGTGCAGCAAAGCAACGGCGGCGAGTATGTGGCGCTGTATAAAAAAGCCAATTGCTTGTATTACAGTTATCGATTTGAAGAGGCCATGCCTGTCATTGATGCCTACCTGGCGCATCCGCGTGCCTCGCAAGATGGAATGAACAATGCGCGTCGCTGGCGGGCGAGCTGCGTGTTTGGCATAGAGGCCATGAAACATCCGGTGCCTTTCGCTCCTGAAAATTTGGGTAAGAACATCAACACCCGCCACATGGAGTATTTTCCAAGCATTACAGCGGATGGAAAGCAACTCATTTTTACCCGAAACGAGCCTGTGAACCGTGTGTATCAGGAAGATTTTTACACGAGCACCATGGAAAATGGTGTTTGGGGCTTGGGGCAAGTTTTGCCGAGCCCGGTGAATACCCCCGACAACGAAGGCGCACTGTGCATCAGCGCCAACGGCAAGGTGATCTTCTTTACCGGCTGCAACCGAGAAAACGGCTATGGCAGTTGTGATCTATACATCACCACCTTGCAAAACGGTGGATGGATGAAGCCCGTGAATTTGGGACCGCCCATCAATACCGAGGCATGGGAGAGCCAGCCCGCACTTTCGCCGGATGGCAATACGGTGATATTTTGCAGCAACCGCCAAGGAGGAAAGGGAGGCAAGGACCTCTGGATTTCGCATTATCAGGGAAAAGGCGTGTGGACAGAGCCCGAAAATCTAGGCGACAGCATCAACACCTCCGGCGACGAGTTTAGTCCCTTCTTGTATTGGGACGAGCGCACCCTCTTTTTCGCTTCCGACGGCCATCCCGGCCTAGGCATGCTCGATCTGTTTGTTTCCACCAAAGGCGCCGACGGCAAATGGGGCAAACCGAAGAATCTGGGTTATCCGATCAACACCGTTTTTGAAGACAATGGGCTCATCATTGCCCCCGACGGTCGTACGGCCTACTATGCCAATGAGAATTTGGAAGGCGGTTTTGGGAAATTGGACATTTACAGCTTTGCACTGCCCGAACAATTGGCGCCGCCGCCCATTACTTACCTCGACATCCGCGTGGTGGATGCTGAAACAGGAAAACCTGTGGAAAGCACCCTTCAACTCACTGAACTAGGCAGCAACCTACTACTGAAAGACAATCAAAATGCCCAAGGACAATGGGTCCTTTGCCTCACTGCCGGTTCCAATTACGGTGTGTTTGTTAGCGCGGAGGGTTACCTTTTTCACAGTGAGAATGTGGCCCTTCATGAAGCGCGCGACCGCGAAGACCCACGAATTTTAGAGATTAGGCTGCAGCCCATAAAAACCGGCGAGAAGATCGTGTTACGCAATGTGTTTTTCGACACTGATAGCAAGACACTGAAGCCCGAATCGAAGGCAGAACTGGAGTTGCTGCACAAACTATTACTTCAAAATCCGACCATGAAGCTGGAAATAGCCGGACACACCGACAACCAAGGCTCGGCGGAACACAACCAGAAGCTTTCGCAAATGCGGGCGGATGAGGTGAGGAATTATTTAATAAAATTAGGCGTTGCGGCGCAGCGCCTCAAGGCAGTAGGCTATGGCGCCACGCAGCCCATGGCCGACAACAATACCGAGCAGGGCAGAGCCCAAAACCGTCGTACAGAGGCCAAAGTGATTGAGTAAATGCAGCAGTTTTATTCCTTAAAGGTGTTGGAGAAAAGATGGGAAACGAAGGATGCATGCACCTTCCGATTGGGCCTACCCATTTTTCAGCGAAAGGCTTTTTTGTTCAAACCCGGCCAGTACATCACCCTGAAACTGAAAATAGGGGAGGGTGAATATCGCCGCTCATACAGCATGTGCAACATTCCGGAGGATGGAAACTTCTTGGAAATAACCGTGAAGGCCATTCCCAATGGAGTGGCCACCAACTATCTTCTACATGAGGTGGAAGTAGGGCAGAGTTTGGAGACTTCCGCACCCGAAGGCCGCTTTGTGTGGCAGGCCGAGCGGGAGCTCAAGCGCCACTATGTGTTTGTAGCAGCAGGCAGCGGCATCACACCCATCCTGTCGCACATCCGGAATTTTTTAAGGAATGAACCGGAAGCCAAGCTGCTCCTGCTTTATGGCAATAAAAGTCCCGAAGACACCATTTTCAAAGCGCGCTTAGATGCGTTGGTAAGTCAAAATCAAGATCGGCTGACGGTGCAGTATTTCTTTTCGAAACATGAAATAGCAGGTGCAAGCTATGGCCGCATCACGCCTGAGGCGGTGGAAAGGCGTGCAAGAGAATTTTCGGGCCATCCGGCCAAATGTATTTTCTTTCTTTGCGGACCGGGAGAAATGGTGCAGCAAGTGCGCGAATATTTGCACAAGTGGCTTATTCCGCGCAAGCACATTTTGTCCGAATTGTTTGTTTCAAATACCAAAAACACACTTACGAACATGTCGATACCTTCTGTAGATGCTGATGTAAAAATAATTTTGGATGGCGAAGAGCACATGGTGCACGTTCCTGCTGGCAAGCGAATACTACACGCTGCATTGGATGCCGGACTGGATGCGCCCTATAGCTGTCAGGGTGGGGTGTGCTGCACCTGCATGGCACGCGCCGAGGGCCAGTTTGATACTTCAGCCAACTTGAGCCTCACGCCGGCCGATTTTGAAGAGGGATTTATACTCACCTGTAGCACTTTTGTGCTTAGCCCAACGGCAGTCGTGAACTACGACGCGGTTTAGGGCGCATTTTAGCGAATAGCCTCCCGAACGCGGGTCAGTTTCCCGAGTAAATTGTCCAGATAATCGAGCTTGAGCATGTTCGCACCGTCGCTCTTGGCCACCGAAGGATCGTGGTGCGTTTCCAAGAAAATGCCATCAGCGCCAACGGCAATGGCCGCCTTGCCAATGGTTTCAATTAGTTCAGGCTTGCCACCGGTTACGCCCGAGCTTTGGTTGGGCTGCTGAAGGCTGTGTGTAATGTCCATCACCACCGGGAAACCCAGGTTTTGCATGGCGGGAATGCTTCGCACATCTACCACCAAGTCGTGGTAGCCGAACATGGTGCCGCGGTCGGTCAATATGATTTTATTGTTGCCACTATCCACCACTTTTTGGGCGGCGTGGCTCATACTTTCGGGGGCCAGAAACTGGCCTTTTTTTATGTTCACCACCTTACCGGTGTTGGCCCCGGCTACCAATACATCCGTTTGGCGACATAGAAAAGCAGGAACCTGCAGCACGTCTACATATTCG
>CAZBBV010000171.1:0-4626 GCA_964490025.1 uncultured Cryomorphaceae bacterium
AGTGATGGTGGTGGTAGGTCCGGTTCCGCCATTGCTCCAGGAATAGGCTGTGGCGCCGGGTGTGGTTACATCCAGTACCAAGGTGTCCGTACAATAACTCATGATGGCGTTCCAGTTCACCGGATTGACTGCAGCAACCGTAATACTTTGAGTAACTGTGTCCCAAACTGTACCGACCAACACATAGAGGTTGACAGTATAATTTCCAAGCGCACCATAGGCATGGCTTGGAGAAGCTTGTGTAGAGGTGTCATTGACCCCTGAGGCCGGATGACCAAAATTCCAAAGGGTAGAATCGACAGGAGTGGTGATGCCTGTGATGGTGAAAGAAGTGGTGGCCGCACAGGGTGCTGAATTTATGTATGTGAAACCAAATGGCTGAGCCTTAGCGCCATAAGCACCCAATAAAAGGGCAAAAAACAATAGGAGTATAGGAGCCGAAATTTTTATTCTCATATCAAGTCTTGTCAATCAAAGTTGGCAAAGATAATGGCTTTGCTCAAAGAGTCGTTGTGTGTTGTAAGCTTTTGATTGGTAACGTGGCATTGCCCTTTATCGTTTGAATTCACGGCCATTTACAAAGATTTTTGACACCACATTTTCGCCAAAGGAATAAGGTATGTAACTCAATCCCGGAATTGACTTGGTTAGAATCAGATTGGCCATTTTACCACGGGTAATAGAGCCCATTTCTTTTTCCATTTCGAGGGCGAATGCAGCATTGATCGTCAGGGCATTGAGGGCTTCTTCCGGGGTCATTTTCATCTGAATACAGGCCAATGAGAAAACGAAGTTCGGGTTGCCGGATGGCGTGCTTCCCGGATTGAAATCGGAGGCAAGCACCACCGGAATGTTTCTCTCCATTAGCCTTCTGACCTGTGTGGAAGGAATTTGAAGAAAAAATGAACAAGAGGGCAAGGCCACCGCGAGTGTGTTGCCATTTTCTAGTGACTTGTAGTCGGCTTCGGTCATTTCTTCCAAATGATCGACAGACAATGCATCATAGTCCACACATAGTTTCACTCCGCCAAAGGAGTTGAATTGGTTCACATGAATTTTTAATTTCAAACCAAGGTCATGGGCTTTTCGCAAAATGATTTTGGTTTCATCCAGCCCGAAATAGCCCTTTTCACAAAAGGCATCTACATAGTCCACAAGTCCGGCGGCATGGGCTTTTTCGAGTGTGGGTATGGCCACTTCAAGCACATATTCTTTCGGGCGATTTTTGTAGTCGGGAGGAATGGCATGCGCGCCGAGAAAGGTGCTCCGAACCGGAATTGGCAATTCTCTTTTTAGTCTGTCTATCACCCGAAGCATCTTCATTTCGTTTGCTTCGTTCAGGCCATAGCCGCTTTTTATTTCAATAGCGAGCGTACCCATTTCTATAAGCGAAAATGCGCGTTGCATGGCTTCGTAAAAAAGCTCATCCTCCGACTTTTGTGACAGTTTTTCCGCCGAATTGAGTATGCCGCCGCCCCGCGCCGCTATTTCTTCATAGCTGAGCCCTCTGATGCGGTCTTCAAACTCGAGGTTTCTCGGCTCAGCAAACACGATATGCGTGTGGCTGTCAATATATCCCGGCAGCATGTCGCCTTGTTCGCAATCAATCCTTTCGTCAGCCATTGGCGTTTCGTCTGTCATACGGCCCCAGGCCGCTATGCGCCCATCCTGCACGAGCAACCAGGCATTTTCAAGCATAGGACATTCGGCCATCTCGCTGCCGCGCAATGCTCGTTGGGGGTTGTTTTCGCGCACTTGCCAAAGCCTGCGGATGTTGTAAAAGAGTGTGTTTGCCATAATGAAATAAAGGAGCGGCAAAATAGCAAAAGCGCGGCATTTGTCTATTTTTGGCCACATGGCCGGAAATAGTTTTGGAACCCTTCTTCGACTGACCACTTTTGGGGAATCGCACGGCCCTGCTGTAGGTGGCATTTTGGATGGTTTCCCTGCCGGGGTTAATCTCAATTTGGAGGCAATTCAGCAACAACTGAACAGAAGAAAGCCCGGTCAAAGCAGCATCACCACACCGCGAAAAGAGGAGGATGCGCTGGAAATTCTCTCCGGCATATTCGAAGGAATAAGCACGGGCGCGCCCATTGCTTTCTTGGTGCGCAACAAAAACCAAAACCCGTCCGATTACGACCACCTGAAGGATGTGTACCGACCTTCGCATGCCGATTTCACCTACCAACAGAAATATGGCCTACGCGACCACCGAGGAAGCGGCAGGGCTTCTGCACGCGAAACCCTCGCACGGGTGGCGGCAGGGGCTATCGCCATGCAATTGTTGCCCGACATAAAGATTACTGCTGCAGTTACTTCCGTTGGGCAAATAGACCTTCCCGAAAATGCGTTGTGGAATCACGGTTCCGTTATAGACAGCAACATTGTTCGTTGCCCGGATGCTGGGGTAGCTGAGCGAATGATTCAAGCAATAGAGCAGGCCAGGGCAGCAGGCGATTCATTGGGTGGGGTGATTACTTGCAAAGTGGAAAATGTGCCGATTGGCCTAGGTCAGCCGGTGTTTCATAAACTACATGCCGACCTAGCGCATGCCATGATGGGCATCAATGCGGTGAAAGGCTTCGAACTGGGCTCCGGATTCGCCGGGACCCGCATGAAAGGCTCAGAGCACAACGACGCATTTTTAGCCGGGGGTGGCACCAAGACCAACCATTCGGGCGGTGTGCAAGGCGGAATCAGCAATGGTGAAGAAATAGTTTTTCGCGTGGCTTTCAAGCCCGTTTCCACCATTCAAAAGGAGCAAGACACCATTGACTTAAAAGGAAATGAAACAAAACTAAGCGCCCACGGCCGTCACGACCCATGTGTGGTTCCCCGCGCAGTGCCAATAGTGGAAGCCATGGCTGCATTGGTGCTGGCCGATCATTGGCTTTGGAATAAAACATCAAAAATCTGATACCGGATGAAAAAAATGGCGCTTCATTGGCAAATCATTATCGGGCTAAGCCTGGGTATTGTGTGGGCAATTCTATCTGCCGTATTGGGTCTGAGCGAGTTTACCATCAACTGGATTTCTCCTTTTGGCGACATTTTTATCAACTTGCTTAAGCTCATTGCAGTGCCGCTGGTCCTTTTTTCTATTATATCAGGCGTAACCGGGCTCTCGGATATAAAAAGCCTGGGAAGATTGGGCGCCAAAACGCTAAGCGCATATTTAATCACCACCGTTTTTGCCGTGTCCATGGGATTGTTGCTGGTGAACATGATAAAACCCGGAGAACGCGTGGGTGACGAGCAACGATTGAGCAACCGCATTCGCTACGAGATGTGGGCACAGAAGTCGGGAACCCCTGTCAAGGACGGGCAAATTTATTCTACCCAACTTAGCGAAGAGGAGCGGGCGCGCTATGCGCAAGAGCTGGAGCAAATGGCGGAAAGCGATTTTGTGTCCGAAAAGATGAATCAGGCCAAAGGTCAACAAGGCAAAGGCCCGCTCACTTTTTTGGTGGACATGGTGCCGAGCAACATATTTCTCTCGCTCAATAACAACAGCCTGATGCTTCAGGTAATTTTCTTCGCTCTCTTCTTCGGCATCACCATCCTTTTTTTATCGCCCGAAATGGCAAAACCTACCATTGACCTGGTAAATAGTGTCAATGCCGTTTTCTTGAAAATGGTGGACATAGTGATGAAAGGCGCTCCATTTTTCGTCTTCGCACTGCTCGCCGGGACCATTTCAAAAATGGCCGGTGACAACTTGGGAAGCATTGTCGAAATATTCAAAGGCCTGGCTTGGTACTCCCTCACGGTCGTCATTGGTTTGGGGATTATGATATTCGTGGTTTACCCGGGAATTTTGATGAGCGTGGTTCGCAAGCTCAAATACACAAGTATATTCAGGAGGCTGGGTGCCGCGCAAATGCTCGCCTTCTCTACGAGTTCCAGTGCAGCTACGCTTCCAGTTACGCTGGAATGTGTAACCGACAATATGGGAGTTGATTCGAAGGTGACGAGTTTTGTGCTGCCCATTGGCGCCACAGTAAACATGGACGGTACCTCTCTTTATCAGGCCATTGCAGTGGTGTTTTTGGCTCAGTTCCACATGGTCGATCTTACATTAGCACAGCAACTCGTCATAATTCTTACCGCCACCTTAGCCTCCATAGGTTCGGCGGCGGTGCCCAGCGCAGGACTGGTAATGCTCATCATTGTGCTCGAAAGCGTGGGACTAAACCCGGCGTGGATTGCAATAATATTCCCGGTCGATCGTATTCTGGACATGTGCCGAACGGTGGTGAATGTGACCGGTGACGCAGCCGTCAGCACGATTATTGCCAAAAGCGAAGGAGCACTCAATTTGCCTGAATGAAATACCTGATTCTTTTATCTGTCTGCTTTTTCTTCCACCCCCTTTTTGCCCAATGGGAAAATGAATGCGAATGGGAGACAGGAAAGAAAGAGCAAAAATTGCTGGAGGATGCGCACGCAGCCTATGCCAAAAGACTTTACAACACCGCTGAGGAGTATGCCCTTCAAATTACCCGAAAAGAGGAGCTGCACCCGCATGCCCGTTTCGTGCTTGGCCTCTGTGCCTATCGAAAACAAAAACTCAACGCCGCTGCCGGACACATGACCATGGTGATGGCCACCTGCCCCGACTAT
>CAZBBV010000172.1:0-3702 GCA_964490025.1 uncultured Cryomorphaceae bacterium
TATGGCCACCACGGAGGTGGGTACTATCAGCGTTTCGTTGTCCCAAATGGTGTGCACCAGATAGGCCAACAGCGCGCAGAGGAAACTGTAGAGCAGGTTTTTCCATGAATAGATGATGGCAGTGTCAATGCGCAGGTGGGTACGTGTAATCATGCTTTATGCTTGCTCTGGTCGTTGGTTGATCATTTTTTTTTAACAGGTGGCCTAAAGTAAAAAAACTAGCTTAGCTAAGGCAGGCGCTCACAGCGCAATGATGCCTTCTATCTTTTCCGCCTCTTTGTATCGGTTTATCACACTTTCGGCGTCTATCATTACCTCGCGTCCGGTAATGCTGATGTATTTTCCTTTGCTCGACTCGCGGGTGGTGATTTCCGCCTCAGGGCTAAATAGCTCCATCACACGGGCTACATGCTCATTGTCGGCAGGCACAATGAATTTGAATACATACAAGTTGGGCCAAGTGCTTTGGTCTTCCAGTTTCAGCTTGAGGGAGGTATAGAAATCTACTTTCATTTTCTGTTTTCTTTCACGGCCAAAATAAGCACTTAAACACAGACTATAAAATGCCACACACGAAGCGCTAAACTCAAAATCGGCGCCTTCGATCAAAATTATTCCGCTATTCTTGTGGCACATTTGCACCAAATCTGCATTGTCCTTTTATCCAACCACGCTACATGAATTTCATTGAAAAACTGAAGCTCCACTACCGCGCCAGGCGCTATGCGACCAAGCTCGATCCGGGAGAAATAGCCTATATCCTGAAAAATGTTGGAAGCGGCCAAACGGCTCTTGACATAGGCGCACACAAAGGCGGATACCTCTATTTTCTTCAGCAAAAAGTGGGGAAAACGGGCAGCGTACATGCCTTTGAGCCCCAAGCAGAGCTATACAGCTATCTGAAAAAGATGCTGGGCATCATGGCCTGGAAAAATGTGACCCTGGAAAACCTTGCCCTATCGGCTGATGCCGGAGGCGCTAAGCTGTTTATTCCGGGCAACAAAGGCGGAGCGGGCACTTCGCCCGGTGCCACGCTGGTGCCACCTGATCACCGAACAGACTTTAACCAAGTGCAAGAAGTGGCTACCGACAGCCTGGACGGCTACTGCGAGAAGCGCCAACTGAAGCCCAACTTTATAAAAATGGATGTGGAAGGCAACGAACTCACCATCTTACAGGGTGGGGAGAAGCTATTGAGAAATGCGAGGCCAAAACTGTTGGTTGAGATTGAGGCCCGCCATGTGGGCCGAGAGCAAGCATTGAGCACCATTCACTTTATGAAGGAACTGGGCTATCGAGTTTTCTTCATCTGCGGCAAGGAACTGCTGCCTTACGAAAAGTTCGATTTCGACCTGCACCAAAATCCGGAGGCGGGTATCTATTGCAACAATTTCATTTTTGAGCCATAAGCTGCACACATACCAACCAATAGGGATGTCGAAGCGCTGAAAAATGCCGTTACTTTGTCTGTATAATTTCACTTCCCTATGAAGACATTATGCTACCTATTTGTAAGCTTGGCACTGAGTGCAACCCTTTCGGCTCAAACCAACCGCTTCGACACGCCGGGCTCTACCCCTACGCAGCGCAGCAGTGTTTCAAACTCCCAAGAATCGTCCAACACCAGCGATATCATGGACCGCCTGCGTTTTGGTGGGAATCTGGGCTTGAGTTTTAATTCCAACTTCACGTTTGTGAATGTCTCGCCAAGGGTGTACTACCTCGCCACCGAAAAACTGTGGCTAGGCACAGGCATGACCTTCATTTGGACCAAATACAACAACAACCCGCCGCCCTACGACGAGCAATTTGTGTGGGGTTTCAATTTCTCTTCGCAATATTTCGTGGTTGGACCTCTATTTCTGCAAGCGGAATATGAACCACTCAGCTTTGAGGGATTCCGTTTCGACAACAATGGCCAGTTCATTGGTTCTGATCGCTTTTGGGCACATGGCCTCATGCTCGGCGGAGGCGTTGCGCAGCCTATGGGCCGTGGAATGATGTTCGTTTCTGTGATGTACAATGTGCTTTGGGTGGACGAATACAACAGTTATTACTCCAGCCCTTGGGTCATACGGGTTGGCGCAGGATTTTAAGCACTACACCACCGCCCCCTGGCAGCTGCTTCCCGCACCGGCAGTGCAGCCGTAACAATGTTGCCCTACCTGTATGTTTCTCTTGTTTAAGGCTTTTATATCGAATTGGCTGATGTGGTTTCCCGACTCGGCCACTAAGGGCAATTCCAGCATTTGATTGAAGTCGCAGTCGTATAAATAGCCTCGATAATCCACACTTAGCGTGTTGCGGCACATCACGCCCATGGCCGCCGAAGGATTGAAAGCCGTCACCAACTTTTCCATGTAGTCCGCGTAGTTACCACTGGCCAGCAGGTATTCCAAAAAGCGTGAAATGGGCAGGTTGGTGATGGTCAACAGCTGGTTAAAGTGAATATCAAAGCGCCTTTTCAATTCTTTTTTAAACTGATCTTCCAGGGCCTTCTGATCACCCGGAAGAAAGGCCCCCGCAGGGTTGTACACCAGGTCAAGTTTCAAATCGCTTCCCTCCATTCCGTAGCCTAGCTCGTTGAGCATGCGCAGCGCCTCAATGCTTTTATCAAACACCCCTTCTCCCCTTTGGCTATCGGTGCGCGCGGCCAGAAAATAGGGCAAGGATGAAACTACGTGCAGCCTGTTTTCTTTGAAAAAATAAGGCAAATCGAAATAGCGCTTGTTGGCCCGAAGTATCGTGAGGTTGCTGCGTACAATGATGTCTTGCACGCCTGTTTGTCGGATTTGCTCCACAAACCAGCGGAAATCGGGATTCATTTCCGGAGCGCCGCCAGTCAAATCGACGGTGTGGAAAGCATGCGCCCGCAAGACACTGAGGCATTGCTCCATGGTTTCGCGGCTCATCACCTCCTTGCGGTCGGGGCCGGCATCCACATGGCAATGGGCGCAGGTTTGGTTGCACATATAGCCCAAATTGATTTGAAAAACTTCGGCTTCCAGCGGTTTGAAAGGCCACAGCCCTACCCTTTCCAGCGATTTGGAAAATGTGGGAAGTCCATTACCGCCGAAAATGCCATTGGAAAGAAACTCCAACTGTTTTTCCGGTTCGGCCAGTTTGTGGTGCCTTGCGTGTAGCGATTTCAGCATTACATGCTCAGCTTTTTCACCTTATTCATCATTTGCACCCCATGCACCAACGAGGCGCCACCACGAATAGAGGCGGCCACATGCAACGCCTCCATCATTTCGGGTTCGCTGCATCCTTTTTCCAATGCGTCCTGCGCATAGGCATCAATGCAATACGGGCATTGCACGGCATGTGCAACGGCCAGTGCTATCAGGCTTTTCTCTCGTTTGGTGAGTGCGCCCTCTTCGAAAACAGCGCCATACCAATCGAAAAATTTCTTGGCGAGCTCCGGTTCCCAGTCGGCTATATTGCCAAACTTCTTCAGGTCCTTCGGGTCGTAATAAGTTTCCATTTAATCCATTTTTAATGTCGTCCAAAATAGAGGAATTCCTGACTTTTGATTCATTACCAAAATCACACAGCACATGAGCCATAAGGAAACCGTACAGTACAGTGATTACGAAAAGATTGAGATCAGGGCCGCCACCATCATAGCTGCCGAAGCATTTCCCAAAGCGCGTATTCCGGCCATAAAACTCACCCTCGACTTTGGCCCACTGGGCATAA
>CAZBBV010000172.1:3712-4569 GCA_964490025.1 uncultured Cryomorphaceae bacterium
ACTTCTGGGCCGGCGGTGAGCCGCCGATAGGCCCTGGGCATAAAACGCTCCAGCGCGCAAATAGCGACGTATTACACGCCCGAATCCCTGGTGGGCAGGCAGGTGGTGGCGGTGGTCAATTTTCCACCCAAGCAAATTGCCGATTTTATGAGTGAGTGCTTGGTGCTGGGCTGCGTTACCCCCGAAGGAACGGTGACCTTGCTACACCCCGAAAGGCTGGTGGAGAATGGCGAAGTGGTGAGATAAAAAGCCGCGTTAATTGGCCAAAAGAAAATGCAAAAAGCCTGTTATCCACGTTGCTTAAACCTTACTTTTGAGGCTTTCTGATTAAAACTTCCTTCTGCCATGAACCAGTATTACCATACCGAAATATCAGAGGAATTTCTACTCAACGAAGAGGAATCTACACACTTGCTGCGCGTGATGCGTGCGCAGCCCGGCACACAAATCAGGGTTTCGGACGGCTTGGGCACCCTGGCCATCTGCGAACTGATGGGTAAAAGCGGGCGAAAGGCCCAATTGAAGACCATTGAAATGGAATGCCTTAGCGAGCCTTTGCCAAAGCTGACCTTGGTTTTTGCTCCGGTAAAAAGCAGCGAACGAAACGAATGGCTGATGGAAAAAGCCACCGAAATAGGTGTGAACGACATTTATCCCGTGTTGTGCCAACGATCCGAACGCAAAACGCTGAACATGGAGCGATCGCGAAAGCTGCTCATTGCCGCCATGAAGCAGAGCCAAAGCGCCTGGCTCCCCAGGCTGCACCCCATGCAGAAGCTCGACAAAGTCTTGACCGAATACGAAGGCACCAAAAAGGTGATTGGCCACGTTACGGATGAGGCACAAGAGTTTCATTC
>CAZBBV010000173.1:0-4556 GCA_964490025.1 uncultured Cryomorphaceae bacterium
CACGGAGGAGACTAATGCATTGCCCACAGAAGCAACCTTGAATCCCAATACTTTACCATAGCTGTATTGGCCAAAAGGAAAACCTGTTTGTATGCCCAAAACCTCCACCCCGTAGCCTAAGGCCCATACGGTGATAAACAAAAGCAAGCGCTGCTGTGAATCGCCCTGAATAAAGGCGAAAATGCCATAAAAAGACAGCATGAGCGTAAGCGGTGTAAAGAGTAGAAAAAGGTCTTTTAAGGGCGTTTGGAAAGCAATAATGCCCACCAAGTGCAAAAAAGCGAGCAATATAACCCAATTGCGCTGGGTATGAAGACGTTGAATCATCGCGATGTATTGTTAGCAATCATTTCTGTGCATATTTTGGCCGAAAGTAAACTCAAGGGAATACCACCACCGGGATGCACACTACCTCCGCAAAAATATAGGCCGGGAATACTGCCGTTGAAAATCGGATGGCGAAAAATAGCGGCCATGCGTGCGTTGCTCGCAGAACCATATAGCGAACCCTGATAAGAGGAGGTATTCAACTCAATGCCACGCGGATCGAGCACGCGTTCCGTGGCTATAAGTTGCTCGAGATCACAATTCAACAGCGCATTTAATTTTTTTAGAATGTTTCCCCTCGCTTCTTCTACCATCCGGTCCCAGTCCTGACCTTTGTTTCCCGGTGCATTGATCATTACAAACCAATTTTCGCATCCCTCGGGCGCGTCTCCGGCAATGTATTTTGAGGTAATGTTCACATACACCGTAGGGTCGGGATGCAAGGCATTTTTCCTAAAAATGAAATCGAACTCCTCTTTGTAATGTTCTGAGAAAAAGATGTTGTGCAAATCGAGTTGTGGAAATGCACCCCGAATGCCCCAATAAAATATGATGGCCGAACTGCTTCGTTCTTGACCTAGCGCTCGTTCCGGTGCCGATTCGTGTGGCAATAATTTTCGGTAGGTAGGCACCACATCCATGTTGCTCACCACGAGATCAGCTTGATAGAGCGCGCCATCTACAGAAACCCCGTGCACCCGCCTTCCGGTGACTATTCTTTCCACTTTTTTTCTAAAATGAAAGATTATGCCGTGGCGTTTGGCCAACTCGAAAAGCGAAGTAGTGATATCGTGCATGCCGCCTTCGGGCAGATAGGTACCGAAATGGTGCTCCAGTGCAGGAATGATGTTCAGAATACCCGGTGCGCGGTAAGGATTACTACCGTTGTAGGAGGCAAATCGGTCGAAGAGTTGCACGAGCTTCTTATTATTCAATCGCTTCTGGTTGGCGCTGTGCATGGTTTTCAACAAATCCATGCGCCACAATTGTGCAAACGATTTCAGCACACGGAGGCTCAAATAATTCCGCAAGCGGTGGAGCGAACGCTCGAGAAAAATAAAATGGGTTTTGTCGTACAGCCATTTCGACTTTCGCAAATGGCGACGAAGCGCTGTTTCCGGCTCTTGAAAAGCAACGGCTGCCTTGCACACAAATTCCTCAGGATCGGCGGGTGCTTCGAAGGCCTGACCATCATTCCAAAAGTAGTGGCAGGTGTGGTTTAGCCGCATGTATCGAAAATGATCGTGCGGCACTTCGCCCATTAAGACAAAAAGCTCGTCCACCAAAGCAGGCATGGTGAAAAGCGAAGGCCCGGCGTCGAAGCGAAAGCCATCCTGCTCAAAAGCAGTGAGCTTGCCGCCCGGATATTCGTTGGCTTCGAATACCTCCACCTCCAATCCCTGTGCGCGAAGCCTAATTGCCGAGGCTATGCCCGCAATGCCCGCGCCTATTATGATGGCTTTTTTATGGTCGTTTTTCACTGGACTTGGAACAATCTTAACTATGAAAAGTTCTTTGAAATCAATACACCCGCAGCACAGGATAGCGTTTGTGCTGGGTTTCATACAGCGGCGACCGGCGGTAGATAAATCCTAAGGATTGCCAGGCATTCTCGGCCGCTTCCGGGTTGTCGCTTTTCCATTGCTCGTATTCCTCCTTCAATGCCGGGTCATTTTCCAGCATTTTATGGGCGTCTTCTTCAAACACATAGTCCGAAAACCACTCCTTCTGCTCCAATATTGGGTCGAAAAAATTCCAACGGAAATAAGAATCTACTCCCATGGGCTCCAATGTTTCGAAGATAAAGCGTCGCGTAGCGGGGTCGTTGGTCATCACCAAAAAGTCGCCTTTGTAAAACTGCCCCTTCCCCTTTTCTTCCCGAACGGAATAGCTGCGGTGCGGATAGCGGCCTTCGTACATCCGCCCGTTAGGCGGAACATTTTCCATGGAGTAATAGAATCCTTCAATTATGGTATCCCGATTTAGTGGAATAAGCTTTACTCCAGCATTTTGTAGCAGATACGCCACCTCGCGCCATGCCTGTGGGAGAATATAAGCCGCAGGCACTTGAGTAAAATCTATAGGCGTGTAGCGATTGTAAAAGGGAATTTTCTTCTCAAAAGGCTTATCGCGGTGATACTTAAGCCGCGGCAAGCCGGTTACCTGACTGGTTTCATAAGTGGCTTCATAGCCTTTGAACAGCCAAGCTATGGCCTGAGTGGTGTCGAGCTTCCAGTTCAAAGCCAACGCGCGCTGCTGCATCAATGCCTTTCTGGCGGCGAGCCTTGCTGCTTCTATTTTTACAAAATCTCGAATTCCGATAGAGAAAACTTCCTCTAAAAAAGCCCGCGTTGCCTCTACACGCTGGGGGTAGGGCTTGAACATGTGCGTTTCGGTGACGAAACTGATGGTTTGAAACAGATTGGTAAATCCTGTGGAATAGCGCGGCGTTTCCATAAAAGCCACAATCCCACTTTCAGGGGTATTCCCCAATGTGTTTACATAAGGCACCATCTCGAAGCCGCGTTTGGCCATGCGTTTGTACAGCTCAGGCTCCATGGCGCCATACACATAGTCGGCCAGCGGCTTGTCCATCTTGTCTTCTTGGGAGGTAATGAGCGTCATCACATACTGGTAGTCGGCGCCATTGCTGGTGTGGGTGTCTATAAAAATATCGGGATCGAAGCTGCGAAAAAGACGAGCAAACGAACGGCTGTTCTCACTGTCCATTTTGATAAAATCGCGGTTCAAATCTAGGTTGCGTGCACTACCTCGAAAGCCATGCTCCACCGGCCCATTCTGATTGGCGCGGCTCACACCGCGGTTCAGCATTCCGTCCACATTGTACACGGGCAGGACAACCAACACTGTGTTGAGCGGCCATTTATTTTTGAGTATATCCTCGCACCAATGCAGGCTGGCATCTATGCCGTCGCTCTCGCCCGGATGAATGCCATTCATTACCAAAATGGTAAGGTATTCCTCAGGATTGGCGCGTGCCGCGTCGCCATCTCCTATGATGAACGCATGCAGTGGATGGCCGCCATCCGATTTTCCATACACTTCCAACTTGGTGCCCGGATAGCTGTCGTAGAGCCATTCGTAGGCGCGCATTAGTTCTTGGTAGGTGTATGTTTCGTTGTTGAGGAATTTTTTCTCGAAGTTCTGTGCATTTGCCAAGAAAGTGACCAGCAACAAGAGGAGCAATAAAGGTTTTCGATTCATGGAGCTTGAAAATTTTCGTGCTAATTTAATTTTAATGCACCGCCCCCGAACAGTTCTGGACAGATGCCTGTTTCTCCTGCCAAAATAGAACACATTATGTACGTATTGCGAACCGAGCAAAAACTACCCATCAGCCTTGAGCAAGCCTGGGATTTTTTTAGCAGCCCGAATAATCTGAAGACCATCACGCCCGAATACATGGGCTTCGACATTACCAGCGAGCTGCCTGCCGACGGTAAAATGTATCCCGGACTTTTCATCAACTACAAAGTGAGTCCTCTGCTGGGCATTAAAATGAATTGGACCACCGAGATCACCCATGCGCGTGAAGGTCAATACTTTGTAGATGAGCAACGCATAGGCCCCTACCGCGTGTGGCACCACGAGCACCACTTCGAGTCCGTACCGGGTGGCGTGCTCATGCGCGACGCAGTACACTACCTTCCGCCCTTTGGAATACTGGGTAAGCTTGTGCATCCATTCCTGGTTCGTCCTAAATTGTTGGAGATATTTAACTACCGTAAAAAGAAAGTAGAGCAATTATTCGGTACTTTTCCACTCTGATGCTCAGCTTTTACCTCATACTAAACCTTATTACCAGCCTGATGATGGCCGGAATAGTGTGGTTTATGCAGGTAGTGCAGTTTCCGCTTTTTACCACTGTACGTCCCAGAAACTTCCTGGGCTACGGCACTCATTTCAAATTTCTAACGGCCTATATCATGGCGCCTATGTTTCTCTTGGAAGCCATTGGGGCGCTGGGGTTGGCCATTAAGTTTTATGGCCACCACAATGGTCTGCTTATTGGCAACCTTGTTCTTTTCGCAATAGCTTGGGGCGCTACCTTACTCTACACCCTGCCCATTCAAAACAAATTGACTGAGCGCTATGTACCGGCGCGTATCCGCAGCCTAATTCACTTCAACTGGGTGCGCACTCTGGCGTGGTCAGGCAAAGGAGCTGTGGCTGTGCTGCTGGTTATCAAATACTTGCAATATTGATTT
>CAZBBV010000174.1:0-3296 GCA_964490025.1 uncultured Cryomorphaceae bacterium
GCGGCTGCGAGCGGCAAATGCAGAGGGGCTTGCAAGCCGGCCATATCGGCGCTTACCACACTGCTAAAGGGAATGAAGCCCGCAAAAATGGTGATGAAGGCCAGCACCATCAGTGGAAGGGTCATGGTGAATGGCGATTCGTGAGGCGCATGTTCGTATTTGGTGGCCTTGCCCCAAAAGATGCCAAAATAAATGCGGAACATGTAGAAGGCGGTGAGTCCGGCTACGAACAGGGCCGTGAAATAAATGAGTTTGTTGTGCTCGAAAGCCGCTACCAGAATTTCATCCTTACTCCAAAAACCCGATAGAGGCGGCACCCCGGCAATGGCCAAAGTAGCAATCAGGAAGGTGATGTTGGTGATGGGCATGTACTTGCGCAGGTTGCCCATGTCTTGCAGGTTGTTGCTATGCACAGCGTGTATCACAGAGCCGGCGCCGAGGAAGAGCAATGCTTTGAACATAGCGTGCGTGAACAAGTGGAACATAGAAGCCATGTAGCCCAGTCCTTGGTGGCCGTCGTAGCCCGAAACGCCCAATGCCAGCATCATATAGCCCAGTTGCGACATGGTGCTAAAGGCCAGCACGCGCTTGATGTCCGTTTGTGTAATGGCAATAATGGCTGCAAAGAGCGCTGAAAAAGCCCCCGCATAGGCGACGACCTGCAGCGCAAAGCCATCTTCCACAAAGTAGAACATGGGGAAAAGCCGCGCCACAAGGAAAATGCCCGCCACCACCATAGTGGCCGCGTGGATGAGTGCCGACACAGGTGTGGGACCTTCCATGGCATCCGGCAACCAGATGTGCAAAGGGAACATGGCCGACTTGCCCGCACCGCCTATAAAAATAAGAATGAGCGCCCAGGTGATGAGCGACAAGCCCATAAACGAAGTGGCCGCCCAACCCGTGATGGCGCTACCCGCAGGATCATTGAGCGTGGCAAAATCGTAGCTGCCGCTGTAGTAGCCCAGCGTAAGAATGCCAATGAGAAAGCCCAAATCGGCAAAGCGAGTCACAATAAAAGCCTTTTTGGCGGCAGAAACCGCAGAGGGCTTAGTGTAGTAATAGCCAATGAGTAGGTAGGACGACACGCCCACCAATTCCCAAAAGATGTAAATCTGGAAGAGATTGGTGGAAAGCACCAGGCCCAGCATGGAAAAGGTGAAGAGCGATAGAAAAGCGAAAAACTTGGTGTAGCCGGGATCGCCTTTCATGTAGCCGCGGCTGTAGAGATGCACCATGAGCGACACAAAAGTGACCACTACGAGCATCATCACCGAGATGGGGTCAATGTACAGGCCCATGTCAATGTGCAGCGTGTCGGTGAAATTCATCCACAAGCGTTTTTCTATAAAAGTTTGATACACGCCATCCACCTTGCCCACCGCAAAGAAATATTGATACGCCGTGTAGAGCGCTAGCAGAGCCGAAAGTCCCAAACCGCCTGCACCTATAAGGCCCGCTGCGGCAGGTTTTATCTTGTTGTAAAAGAAGCCCAACAACAGGAACACCGCCAGCGGAATGAGGGGAATGAGGAGGATGTATAGAAAGTTCATACTGCTGTGCTTTTAATATTTCATGACTTCAGTGTCCTTCACTTCTACCGAGTTGATGAGGCGATATAGATTGATGATGATGGCCACCGCCAGTGCCGTTTCGGCCGCCGCCACCGCTATGATGAAAATGGAAAAGAACACCCCTTGAAGCAATTCGGGATAGAGGTATTTGTTGATGACCACAAAATTGACCGCCGCAGCATTCATGATCAACTCCAGCGAGATGAGCACCGAAATGAGGTTCTTGCGGGTAAGGAAGCCGTACACCCCAATGAAAAAAAGCAAGGAGCTGAGGGTGAGTATTTCGTAGATGCTGATTCCCGATATCATGCGTTCAGTTTGGTTTTGTCAATACTTTTCGAGCCCTTGGCAATGATGATGGCTCCGACCATAGCCGCAAGAAGCAGTATGCTGATTACCTCAAAAGGCAAAATGAAACCACCCGCCTCGTAGCTGAGCAAACCGCGGCCAATTTCTTCCACCGTGGTGGGCGCTTGGGTACTTGTTTCTATAAAAGTGTGGTTGTGAATCACCGAAAGAAAAGTGCCCAAACCCAACAGGCAGGCCATGCCTACTGTGGCCATTTTCGAGCGGCTCACCGCTTCGGTTTCCATTTCTATGTGGTGCACCAAAAGCACGGAGAAGATGATGAGTACTATGATACCACCGGCATATACCGTGAGCTGAATGGCTGCCAGAAAGTTGTAATCCACCAAGAAATAGATGCCCGATATGCCCAGCAGCACAAAGAGCAGGTAGATCACCGAGCGCAGCATCTTGCGGCTGGAAACCGAGGCCATGGCGGCCACCACCATGATTACTGCGAGGATGTAAAAAATAATTTTCTCCATGGCTTTTAGTCTTCTACGCCCGCCATCAGCTTCGAGCCGGGTTTGTTCAACACTTTGGTGAGTTGCGAGCGGTCGTAAGTGGAATTTTCAAAATTCTGCGCCCACTTGATGGCATCCGTTGGGCAGGCCTCTATGCACAGGCCACACATGGTACACATGCTCAGGTGGTACACAAATTTGTCAATCATCTTCTTCTTGCGTTGGGTCTCGGGATCTACCTGTCGGTCCCACACAATTTCAATTGTTCCATTCGGGCACGCGATCTCGCATTTCTGGCAGCCGGTGCAGCGGTGCTCGTTGTTCTCGTCGTGGGGCATCACCACCTCGCCGCGGAATCGCTCGAACATCACCAGCGTGTCCCTATTGTCGGGATATTGCTGTGTAATGGCGCCTTTACGGGCATGCAGAAAGTATTTTCCCGTCACTTTCATGCCGCCTAGCAGGCTTTTCACTCCGTGGTATATGTCTGAAAAATAGCCCATGCCTAAAATTTTATAATGAGGTTAAGCCAAACAAATAGCGCCATCAGGATGAGGTTCACCAGATTGATGGGCAGTAGGTATTTCCACTCAAGTGTGAGCAGTTGATCTACCCTCAGCCGCGGGAAAGTCCAGCGAAACCACATCATGAGGAAAACGAGCAGGAAGGTTTTGAGTAAAAACCAAAATACGCCGAGCCAGGGCAATGAATCGGTGATGCCGAATGGCGACAACCATGCTCCGAAAAAAATGGTGGTGCCAATAGCGGCTATGATGAACATGTTGATGAACTCCGCCAGGAAGAAATAGGCAAACTTCATCCCCGAATATTCGGTGTGGAAGCCTGCACCAAGCTCCGATTCGGCCTCCACTATGTCGAAAGGTGTGCGGTTGGTTTCGGCCGTGCCCGATAT
>CAZBBV010000174.1:3306-4556 GCA_964490025.1 uncultured Cryomorphaceae bacterium
CATGAAAATGCAAAAGGCAATGAAGGCCGGCACATGACCCTGAATGATGAGCCAGCCGCTTTTTTGTACCTCAACGATTTCCGACATCTGCAGCGAGCCGGTGAGCAAAATCATGGTGAGGAGCGAGAGGCCCACCGAAAGTTCGTAGCTGATGGTTTGCACCCCGCTGCGCATGGCGCCAATGAGGGAAAATTTGTTGTTACTCGACCATCCTCCCAGCAAAATGCCGATTACCCCAATGGACGAAATACCAATCAGGAAAAAGACGCCGATATTGATGTCGAAAGCATGAATGTGTTGCGAAAAAGGCAAAACAGCCAATGCCATAAGCGCCGTAACGATTACGAAATAGGGCGCCAGGTTGTAGAGAAACATATCAGCGCGGGCTGTTCCGGTCAGCTCTTTGGTCACCAGCTTTAGGGCGTCGGCCACGGTCTGCAATATTCCTTGAAAGCCCACACGGTTGGGACCAATGCGCAACTGAAACCAAGCCGCAATCCGCCTTTCCATCAACACCAAAAACAAACCCGCCATGGCAAAGAAACCCAAGTAGGCCACAGCTATGATCGCCATTTCCAAATAAGGATTCAGGTTTCCGGGCAGCACGTTCAGCAAGATGCCGGGTGCGGGTGCTATGTTGAATAGTGCGTTCATTTGTATCATTATCGGTCAATGTCCGGAATTACCAAATCAATCGTGGCCATGGTGGCTACCAGGTCGCCAATTTTTCCACCCACCGCAATGTGGTTCAGCAAGGAAAGGTTGGAGAATCCCGGCGAGCGGAACTTCAGTCGGTACGGGCTTTTCACTCCCGTGCTGATGACGAAAACCCCCAATTCGCCGCGTGCGGTTTCCACTTTTTGGTAGTACTCCCCTTTCGGCAGTTTGATTACGGCATTGGTCTGCACTTTATAGTCGCCTTCGGGAATGTTGTCAATCAATTGTTCAATGATGGAAAGCGATTCCCACATTTCCTGAATGCGCACCAGGTAGCGCGCGCGGGTGTCCCCCGCCGTGTGCATGGCTTCTGTGAAAGTCACACGGTCGTAGGCGCTGTAAGGGTGGTGCTTGCGCACATCACACGAGTAGCCGGAAGCCCGTGCCACAGGCCCCGAAGCGCCGAAGGAAATCGCATCCTCCTTGCTCAATAGGCCAATGCCTTCGGTTCTTTTCTGGAAAATAACGTTGTTGGTCAACAGTTGGTCGTATTCGGGCAGCACTTTCTTGAAATGCGCCACAAATTCTTTGGT
>CAZBBV010000175.1:0-4542 GCA_964490025.1 uncultured Cryomorphaceae bacterium
CTTGCGTTATCCACCTTTGTTCATGCCCAAAACCAAGGGTGGTGCGGATCGGACGAGGCAATGAAGGCTCTCTATGACCAGGACCCGCAACTAGAAGCCGATTTACAAAACCTGATTCTAGGCGCTCAAAGCAGAAATGTGGACAACACCACTGTGTACACCATTCCGGTAGTGTTTCACATTTTGCATGAATACGGCCCTGAGAATGTATCGGACGCACAATGCTTCAGCCAAATAGATGCCTTAAACAAAGATTTCAGAAAGCTGAATGCCGACACTGTTTCTATTGTGCCGGCATTTCAAGGCCTAGCTGCAGATTCGAAGATAGAATTCAAATTGGCCGCCTACGACCCTTACGGGCAATGCACCAATGGAATTATTCGCTACAACGATCATAACACCAACAATGGTGATGACTTTATAAAAAGCACACAGTGGCCACGTAGCCGATACTTGAATGTATGGGTAGTAAAAACTATGGCCAGACCAGGAGTGGCAGGTTATGCCTATTTGCCAAACGGCGTTGGCTCTGCGGGCTACTGGCTTGATGGTATCGTAATTTGGAACACCTATTTTGGAAGCACAGGAACTTCAAATCCCGGCCGCTCGCACACCTTGTCACACGAAGTTGGTCACTTTCTTTCATTACAGCATCCTTGGGGAAGCACAGATGTGGGAACCGAATGCGGTGATGACGGCATCCCCGATACTCCGGTAACCATGGGATGGCAACAGTGTAACCTAACATCAAATGACGTTTGCAACCCGGGCATTCAAGAGAATGTGCAGAACATCATGGAATATGCCTACTGCGACAGGATGTTTACACATGGCCAAGCCAACCAGATGCGCGACGTGCTAACAGCCGGCGTATCGGAACGCAATAATTTGATAAGCGCCGCCAACCACGCCTTAGTTGGTATTGACCAAGCCACACCACCCTTGTGCAAGCCGCTGCCAGACTTCAACATGAACCGCAAGTTTGTGTGTATTGGTGACGCGGTTAACTTCAGCAACAACATCATGCGTGGGGCTGCAAGCAGCTATTCCTGGACTTTCCAAGATGGAAACCCTGCCACATCAACTAGTGCAAATCCTTCTGTAACCTTTACTTCCCACGGTTGGAAAACGGTGAGCCTTACTGCCACAAATGCCGCCGGAAGCGAAACCTATACCATGGAAAATGCAGTATTTGTTACACCAAACTGGGCTACAATTCAGCCACCGCACACAGAGACATTTGAAACCGAAACAGCCCTGTGGTGGAAAATAGACAACCCCGGTCGTGTAAATCACGAATGGCATTTATCGGGTGCTGCGGGCTACAACAGTTCACAATCCATGGCATTGCGCTATTTCAAGCAGACCATACCCAGCCCTCCGCCTTACCACCCCGATTTCTTCTACTACCGCCAGTTGGGCTCAGCAAAAGATGCCATTGTATCGCCTGCATATGACATGCGCTATATGACACAAGCTTCCCTTTCATTCAAATATGCCTGTGCAACAATTGCTGCAAGCGAAGCACAACTAACTGAAGTGCTCAGAGTTTACACCAGTGTAGATTGCGGAAAAACATGGACATTACGGAAGACTCTCAACAAAGCTGAACTCGCCAACAATGGTGGCATGTTTGAAGATTTCGTTCCTAAAGAATCCGACCAATGGGCCACGACATCTATCAATATCACCAATGTACAGGGTCAATCTCGTGTAATGTTCAAAATTGAGTACACCGCCAGCGACTATTCAAACAATATATATATAGACGACATCAGTGTGGAAGGTGTATTATCGGTTGACTCTCCTGGAGAGGAAGCTGCCTATATAGAGGTGTATCCCAATCCGGCATCTGATGTTTTGAACGTTTCTTTGCTTCAAGCCAGTGGCAATGAGCATGTGGAAATGTACAACATGAACGGACAGCGCGTGTGGGAAGGCGCCATTGAAAATGGAAGCACCTTGCTCACCATTGATATGAAACCCTTCGCGAAAGGCCTTTATTTGGTAAGGGTAACCGGTGATAACTACACAGTTACAAAGAAAATAGTCAAGTAATTGGTTGAGCCAAGATTTAAGAAAGCCCGCCAAAATGGTGGGCTTTTTTCGTTTGCACCCAGTGTACATGAAAATAAAATGCTCATTTATAGCGAAATAGGGTTTTGCATCAAATCTTTACTTACTTTTGTCCCGTTCAACCATTAGAGATTCTTTTTCAGGCAAGCCGTATTGTTCGTTCATTTTCAGGATTTTGCTTCGTAACAGTTCTCGTTTTAATTAATTTTTTATTATGAATATTTTCGTAGCAAAATTGTCCTACAACACAACGGACGACAAACTTCACCAAGCATTTGGCGCATTTGGTGACGTAGATTCAGCCAAAGTAATTTTCGATCGTATCGAGAACCGCTCAAAAGGATTTGGTTTCGTAGAGATGCCAAATGATGACGAAGCAATGCAAGCCATCAAAGCCCTTGATGGTTCAGAACTTGACGGCCGCACCATTGTGGTTAAAAGAGCAGAGCCAAGAGCTGAAAACAACGACCGCCCTCGTCGCGAGCGTAACTATTAATCCGGAAGGAGATTAATTCAACCCACTAAAGCCCCTCATGGGGCTTTACTCTTTTCTAGGCACTTTTCTTTTGCCACATTTACTTTAGTTTTTTAATACACTTTATTCCCCTTTATGAGCATTTTCGAAAAACAAGGCCTCAAGCCCGAAATCTTGCGAGCCATTACCGATCTGGGTTATGTGAACCCCACCCCTATTCAAGAAAAAACCATCCCGGCCATTATGAATACCAAAGCAGATATCATTGCTTTGGCACAAACCGGAACCGGCAAAACTGCCGGATTTGGACTTCCCATTATTAATGAAATAGACCTGAACAACAACCAGGTACAGGCCATTATCCTTAGCCCTACACGCGAACTTTGTCTTCAGATTTGCAACGATTTGCAAAGCTTTGCGAAGTATATGCCCAATGTAAATATTGAGCCCGTTTACGGCGGAGCGCCAATTACCAACCAAATTCAAAACCTGAGAAGAGGCGCACACATTGTGGTGGGCACGCCGGGACGTACCTTGGATTTGATCAGCAGAAAAGCATTAAAAATCAACAACATTCGTTGGGTAGTGCTCGACGAAGCAGATGAGATGCTCAATATGGGCTTCCGCGACGACTTGGATGCCATCCTGGAAAACACACCTTCTGAAAGGCAAACATTGCTATTCTCGGCCACCATGCCACAAGGCGTACGCGAGATTGCAGCCAATTACATGAACAGTCCGGAAGAGATTTCATCCGGAAAGCAGAACACTGGAGCAGACAATGTGCAACACTACTATTATATGGTACGTGCGCACCACCGCTACCCTACCTTGAAGCGTTTGGCCGACATTCATCCAAATATTTACGGTATCGTTTTCTGCCGCACGCGTCATGAAACCAAAGAGATTGCCTCGAAATTGATGCACGACGGCTACAATGCAGATGCGCTTCACGGCGACCTTTCGCAAGCACAGCGCGACCAGGTGATGCAGCGTTTCCGCGACCGCAACTTGCAATTGCTGGTAGCCACCGACGTGGCTGCACGTGGTATTGACATTACCGACCTTACACATGTAATCAACTACAACCTACCGGACGATCCGGAAGTGTATGTTCACCGAAGCGGCCGTACTGGTCGTGCAGGTCGTTCAGGCCAATCGCTCATCATTACCCATACCCGCGACGGCAGAAAGCTGAAAGCCATTGAGAAAATGGTTGGAAAAAAATTCCAAACCATGCCCGTACCTACCGGCAAAGAGATTTGCGAGAAGCGACTCTTCAGCCTTATGGACAACATTGAAAAAATGGTAGTAGATGAAAGCCAAATAGCGCCTTTCCTTCCGGTTATTAATAAAAAACTGGAGTGGATGGATAGAGACCAGTTGCTCAAGCGATTGATCTCATTCGAGTTCAATCACTTCCTGGAGTACTACAAAGACGCTGAAGACTTCAATGTGGCCGGACACGATTCCGACCGTGGTGATCGCGGGGATAGAAGCGACCGCGGAAGCGACAGACCCGAACGCGGAAGAAGAGACCGTATGGAAGGCAGCAGCCGAAATGAAAGAAGAACAGACGACCGCGGACCAAGAGACGAGAGACGTCCGGTGCGCGGCGATCGCGGAGGAAAATTCACGCGCTTCTTTATCAATCTTGGCGACAACAACGGCGTAAAAGCCCACAACCTGATTGGTTTGCTGAACGAAAAAACCAAGATGCGTAACCTCGAAGTAGGAAAGATTGAAATTCTTAGAAACTTCTCCTTCTTTGAAGTGGAAAGTGGATATGAGAAAGAAATCCTGCAAGGATTCAACAACAGCAATTTTGGCGGTACCGAACTTAAGGTGGAGGTTTCTAAGCCCGAACGCGGACCCGCACCTGAACGCGGTGGATATGGCGGCGCAGGAAGTTCCGGCGGATACGGAGGAGGAGATCGCTTTGGAAAGAAGAAAAGCCGTCCGGAAAAGAGCCCCTTTACCGGAAAAGACAA
>CAZBBV010000176.1:0-4516 GCA_964490025.1 uncultured Cryomorphaceae bacterium
TATTCTCAATGGCCATCACGTCGCGAATGTCTTCCACTACGCACAGGGTACCTTGGTCACGACGTGGGTCGGCGCAAATGCCGCACAATTCGTTATCGCTAATGTTGTGGCATTTTTTGCAAAACACAATTTCTTCTACCAACTGGCTCAGGCTATTGGCCAACAGCTGCGTCTCGCGGCTTTCGCGGCGCAGCATGAAGAGCACCAATCTTAGGGCTGTTTTCCGACCTATTCCCGGAAGCTTCGACACTTCGAAAACGGCATTTTCAATGAGCTTACTGCTGTAGTTCATGGGGGTAAAAATAGTCTTTTACTTTGCTCAATTATTTGACAAAGGGCTGTGTCAGAAAATGCATTTCTTTGTCTTCAAACCCCTAGGCGCCCATGAGTCCCATCTTAATTCTTTTCATTCTCGGTTCTTATTTCCTCATGCTCATTGCGGTATCGTTTATCACGGGTAAAAAAGGAGACAACGAAGCCTTTTTTCTCGGAAACCGACAATCGCCATGGTTTGTGGTGGCCTTCGGGATGATTGGTGCTAGCCTATCGGGCGTTACTTTTATTTCTGTTCCGGGTTGGGTAGGCAGCAGCCAGTGGAGCTATATGCAAATGGTGTTGGGCTATTTGTTGGGCTACTTGGTGATAGGAGCTGTGCTGTTGCCATTGTATTACCGCCTTCAGCTCACATCTATTTACACCTATTTAGAGAGTCGCTTCGGCCCGTCGAGCTACAAAACAGGGGCTTCATTCTTCCTCCTGAGCCGAGTTATTGGTTCGGCATTTCGCCTTTTTTTGGTCGCCAATGTTTTTCAAATTGCCATTTTCAGCAATTTCAACGTTCCCTTTTGGGTCACCATACTCATCACCATTGCGCTCATTTGGCTCTACACCCGTCGAAGTGGTATTAAGACGATAATTTGGACAGACACATTTCAGACTGCCGCCCTACTGATTGCCGTGATTGCAAGCATTTACATGATAGCCCAGGCACTGGGTCTCAGCCTTTCAGAATTGCCGGCCACCATTGCCGCCAGCGACCTGAGCCAAACATTCTTTTTTGATGACGCGCGAGATGCCCGTTTTTTCCCCAAGCAATTTTTAGCAGGCGCTTTTATCGCCATTGTGATGACCGGCCTTGACCAAGACATGATGCAGAAGAACCTAACATGCCGCTCACTAAAGGATGCGCAAAAGAATATGTTCTGGTTTAGCCTGGTGCTGGTCTTTGTCAATCTGCTATTTATGGCTTTGGGCGTGTTGCTTTATGCTTATGCAGATGCACATCAGATCACTGAAGTGGGCGATAACCTTTATCCTTTTATAGCCACCCAGGGCGGATTGGGATTGGCTGTCGGAATATTATTTATGGTTGGCTTGGTGGCGGCAGCCTATTCCAGCGCCGACTCCGCACTTACAGCACTCACTACCTCCTTTTGTGTAGATATTTTGAACATCAATCGTTTTGAAGAATCCCGCCGAGTAAGCATTCGCAAGCAAGTACATATTCTGTTTTCCTTCGTGCTCTTTTTCACCATCCTCATTTTTCACGCCATCAACGACGACTCGGTGATCAAGGCCATCTTCACTGTGGCGGGCTATACTTACGGGCCACTGCTGGGCTTGTATGCCTTTGGGCTTTTTACCAAAAGGCAAGTGATAGACCGCTGGGTACCCGTGCTGGCCATACTTTCGCCAATAATTACCTACGCAGTAAGGTGGTACGTTTTGGAGTATTTTAATTTTAATATTGGCTTTGAACTGCTCATCATCAATGGGGCGATTACTTTTGCAGGACTTTGGCTGCTGACCAAAAAACCTAAAGACTATGCTGAACAGACCTGATCATTTACCCGTTGCCCCAAGGAAGAAGCACCTTCATGAAGCGCATGGCGACATACGCGAAGACGACTACTATTGGCTGAACGACCGAGAGAATGCTGAGGTAATTGACTACCTAAATGCCGAGAACCGGTACAAGGACGAAGTGCTGGCGCCCACTAAGGATTTGCAGGAAACCATCTACAACGAAATTGTAGGCCGCATTCCGAAGGACGACGAATCGGTGCCATACAAGTTGCGCGGCTACCACTATTACTTTCGTTTTGAAAAAGAATTGGAATACCCTATCTATTGCCGCCGAAAGGACGAAGAGGACGGTGTAGAGGAAATTATGCTGGATGTGAACGAAATGGCCACAGGCCACAGCTACTACGAAGTAAATGCATTGGTGGTGAGCCCGGACAACCAATGGCTCGCCTTTGGCGAAGACACCGTGAGCCGACGTATGTACACCCTGCGATTTAAAAATTTGGCTACAGGCGAAATGCTGAATATTTCAATTCCCAACACCACCGGTAGCGTGGCTTGGGCAGCGGACAACAACACATTTTTCTACACCCAGAAAGACGACAGCCTGCGGCCCAACAAAGTGATGCGCAGCCGATTGGGCGAGGTGCCAGATGCTGCGGTTGAGATTTTTAAAGAAAAGGACTCCACTTTTGTTTGCTATGCCTACAAGAGCAAGTCGGAGCGCTACATCATGATTGGGTGCAGCGCCACACTGAGCAATGAGATTTGGTTTTTAGATGCGGACAATCCTACAGGAAATTTCAAAGTTGTTCAAGCCCGCGTTCACGAATTGGAATATGCTGCGGCTCATTTTGGCGATCATTTTTATATCACCACCAACAAGGACGGGGCAACCAATTTTTGCCTGATGAAGACTCCGGTGGATAAGCCCGGGATGGAGAATTGGGAAATGGTGATTCCGCACCGCGAAGACACCTTGCTGGAAGACATTGAAATTTTCCGAGATTATCTGGTAGTCGAAGAGCGCAGTAAAGGCTTGTCTCAATTGCAGGTGCGGCCATGGAGCGGTGAGCCTTATTACCTGACTTTCGAAGAAGAAACCTACACGGTTAGCATTGGCACCAACCCCGATTTTGATAGTGAGGTGCTGCGCTATGGCTACGGATCGCTTACGCAGCCTGCCATGGTGTGGGATTTTAATATGCGCACCAAAGAGGCCTTTTTACTCAAGCAAAAAGTAGTAGAAGGGGGCTATGATGCTCAATTGTATGCGTCGAAAAGAATTTTCGCTAAAGCTGTCGACGGAGAACAGATTGCCATTTCGCTGGTGTATAGAAAGGATGTTTTCAAGCCCGGGAAATCGCCTTGCCTGATTTACGGCTACGGATCTTACGGCCACACCATTGATCCTGTGTTTGGCGTGGCGCGCCTCAGTCTTTTGGATCGGGGCTTTGTTTTCGCCATTGCCCACATCCGTGGCGGGCAGTACTACGGCCGCCGCTGGTACGACCATGGCCGCATGCTCAATAAAATGAACACTTTTACCGATTTTATTGCCTGCAGCCGAGAGCTCGTAGCTGAAGGATACAGCGCTCCGGAATTGCTCTTTGCCATGGGTGGCAGTGCCGGTGGCTTGCTCATGGGTGCTGTGGTAAACATGAACCCGGAACTGTACAAAGGCGTGATTGCTGCCGTGCCTTTTGTGGATGTGGTGACCACCATGATGGACGACAGCATACCGCTCACAACCGGCGAGTACGACGAATGGGGCAACCCGAATGTGCCCGAGTATTACCATTATATAAAGTCCTACTCGCCCTACGACAATGTAAAAGCCCAGCAATATCCGCACATGCTCGTTACCACAGGCCTACACGACTCCCAGGTGCAATACTGGGAACCGGCCAAGTGGGTGGCGCGCCTTCGGGTGATGAAGACGGACAACAATTTCTTGCTCATGCATTGCAACATGGACACCGGCCACGGTGGTGCCAGCGGACGCTTTACCTACCACCGCGAAACGGCCATGGAGTATGCCTTCCTTTTGGCACTTCTCGAAGAGAAATGAAGCATTCGAAAGAGAATATAGCGCAGTTCAGGCTTCTATTGGGGCTTTTCACCCTTTTTAATTTGCTGCAAGCAGCCTTGACGGGTTTGTTGCACGACGAAGCCTACTATTGGGTGTACAGTCAAAATCTCGATTGGGGCTACTTTGATCATCCGCCCATGGTGGCCATTTTTATTGCTGCCGACTGGCTGTGGCACCATCCGCTTATGACCAGGCTGGTGGCCGTAGTAGGCATGTCGGTGGCCCTTTGGTTTGTGTATCACCGTGTGGCCAAATCATGGAATCCCAAACCTTTCTTCCTCATTTTTTTAAGTCTGGCCTTATTGAGCAGCTACAGCTTTCTTATTGTTCCCGACACCCCGCTTATTCTTTTCTCCATTGCTTTTTTTATCAGCCTGCGCAGCTACATTGAACAAGATTCATGGAAAAATGCTGCGTGGCTTATGCTGTGGGTGGCTTTGCTTTTTTACAGTAAATACCACGCGATCCTTTGGGTGCTTTTTACGCTTGTTGCATGGCCGACCTTGTTCCGAAGGCCTACTTTTTATGCTGTTGCTCTAGGCGCAGTGGCGCTCTGCTTGCCACACATTCTTTGGCAGGTAGATCACGATTTAATCAGTCTTCAGTTTCACCTGCAAG
>CAZBBV010000177.1:0-4515 GCA_964490025.1 uncultured Cryomorphaceae bacterium
TTGAGTTTTTCCGTAAACACCTGACTTAAGTTGGGCTGAAACAGTGGTGCGAAATTTTCGAAATAATAGATCGTGATGGTTTTTACGTCCGGCGAAATAGAAGCCCCCGTAAAGCTATACCCTCCCCCACAAGCGCTTAGCAGCAAGGTCAACGATATGTTTGCCAACCATTTCCGCATCACATATTGAATTGTTTGATTTTACGGTACAAGGTTCGCTCGGAAATGCCCAGTTCGCGGGCTGCATCCTTGCGCTTTCCTCTGTTTCTGGCCAATGCTTTCCGAATCATTTCTATTTCCTTGTCCTGAAGGCTCAGACTTTCTTCCACCACTTCGTCGGCATCAATCACTTCTTCCACGTCGCCTGATACGCTCACCGGGCTATACTTAGCAGTGGGTTTTTCTGTCAATCCTTTGTCAAACACACGTTGAATGAGCTGCGCGTGATCTTCATGAAACGTTTCGCCCACTGCGCCATTGTTGGCCAGCAACTCGAAGGTGAGTTTCTTCAGGTCGTTCAGGTCGTTGCGCATGTCGTACAGCACCTTATATAATATGTCGCGCTCCGATCCGAAGTCGGAGAAGGACTGTCCATTTCCTCTCTGGTTGACCACCATGGGCAACTGATTGCCGGAGGCTTCAGGAAGGTAAAGCATCACCGCGTCGCCATTCACCAACCGTTCTCTTTCTATCACCGATATCTGCTCTGCGAAGTTTTTCAATTGGCGGATATTTCCCGGCCAACGGTAGTTTGAAATTATTTCCACAGCTTCTTCAGTGAGTCGAATGGGTGGCATGTGGTATTTGGCAGCGAAGTCGGCGGCAAATTTTCTGAACAGCAGATGGATATCTTCTTTTCGCTCCCGAAGGGAAGGGATTTTTATCTCAACGGTATTGAGACGATAGTAAAGATCTTCTCTGAATTTACCTTTGTTGATGGCTTCGAGCATGTTCACATTGGTGGCCGCCACTATGCGCACATCTGTTTTTTCCACCTTCGAGGAGCCCACTTTCATGAATTCACCGGTTTCCAGAACGCGCAGCAGACGCACCTGCGTGGCCAATGGTAGTTCAGCCACTTCGTCTAAGAATATGGTGCCCGAATTGGCTTCTTCGAAATAGCCTTTGCGTGCTTGGGTTGCTCCGGTAAATGAGCCTTTTTCGTGTCCGAAAAGCTCGCTGTCAATGGTGCCTTCGGGTATTGCGCCGCAGTTTACGGCAATGTAGGGCTGGTGCTTTCTGGCTGAAAGGGCATGAATGATTTTTGGGATGTTTTCTTTTCCCACACCACTTTCACCCGTCACCATTACGGAAATGTCAGTGGGTGCTACGAGCATGGCTTTTTCAATCGCGCGATCCAATAATACGGATGCACCTATTATTTCAAATCGTTGTTTTATGGAAAGCAATGATTGCATTTAAGTCTAGTTTTAAGCAGGCCCGTTGGCTTTGGCCACGGCCTTTCCTATCAATGTAGCGCTGGTGCATTCATTCACTTGCACATCCACCCAATCGCCTACTTTATAATCTTCTTTCGGGAACACGACCACGGTGTTTTGTGTGTTTCTCCCAAAAAGGCTGTCGTCCGATTTTTTTGAAAAGCCCTCTACCAACACGCGGTGTACCTTGCCAACAAAACCTTGGTTGCGCTCACGCGAGTGTTTTTGTTGCATATTGATAATCTCCGTCAAGCGCCTGTTTTTTACCTCTTCGGGCACGTCGTCGGCAAATTTGCGTTGCGCCATGGTGTTGGGTCGCTCTGAATACTTGAACATATAGCCGAAATCGTATTTCACGAATTCCATCATTTCTAATGTGTCGCGGTGGTCTTCTTCCGTTTCGGTACAAAATCCTGTGATGATGTCTTGCGAAATGCCACAATCGGGGATAATGCTGCGAATGCTTTCAATGCGCGATTTGTACCACTCGCGGTTGTGTCCGCGGTTCATCAATTCGAGTATGCGGGTGCTGCCACTTTGCATGGGCAGGTGGATGTAGTTGCAGATGTTCGGATAGCGTGCAATGGTGTGCAGCACGTCGTCCGACATATCTTTCGGGTGGCTGGTGCTAAAGCGAATGCGCATTTGGGGCACCGCTTCGGCTACCATGGCCAGCAGTTGCGCAAAGTCTACTGCACTGTTTTGTTCCTCGCTTGTTAGGGCTTTGAAATCTTTCTTTGCCCCGCCGCCAAACCACAAGTAGCTGTCCACATTCTGGCCAAGTAAGGTCACCTCCTTGTAATTTTCCAGTGCCAGTTCGCGCACTTCTTTCAGTATGCTCTGTGGATCGCGGCTGCGCTCGCGGCCCCGTGTGAAAGGCACTACACAAAAAGTGCACATGTTGTCGCATCCGCGCATGATGGACACGAAGGCTGTTACGCCATTTCCACCCAGGCGAACGGGCTTGATGTCGCCGTAGGTTTCTTCTTTTGATAGAATTACGTTCACTGCTTTTCGTCCGCCGTCCACTTCTTCCAGCAGGCTAGGGATGTCGCGATAGGCATCCGGGCCTACCACTATATCTACTACTTTCTCTTCTTCCAAAAGTCTTTCTTTCATGCGTTCGGCCATGCAGCCCAACACACCAATCTTCATTTCGGGCTTGTTCTTTTTCAGGGCATGAAAATTCGAAATGCGATTGCGCACAGTCGTTTCCGCTTTTTCGCGGATGCTGCAAGTGTTAACAAACACCAAATCGGCCTCTTCTATATTGCGTGTGGTGGTGTAGCCTTCTTCGGCCAAGATGGAGGCCACTATTTCACTATCAGAAAAATTCATCTGACAGCCATAGCTTTCTATATATAGTTTCTTACCACCTTCATGTCCGCTTTCAATGGTCAAAGCCTCGCCCTGACGTCCCTCATCAATCACCTTGTTGCCGAAATGCATTCCTTCCATTTGATCTAAAAATTGAGCTCGCAAATGTAAACATAATAGCTGCCTTGTGCCATCATGTCATATTTTGCTTAAAACAACTTGCTGTTGCCCAGTCGAAATCGAATTCCTTTAATTTGCACCCACCGAAAAAAATTGGAGCATGAAGAATTTGGTAATCGTAGAGTCGCCCGCTAAGGCAAAAACAATAGAGAAGTATCTTGGAGAAGGATACAAGGTAACTTCCAGCATGGGCCATATCCGCGATTTGCCGAAAAAGGACATGGGACTGGACATTGCCAATGGCTTTGCGCCCATCTATGAGATATCGCCCGACAAGAAGAAGATGGTGGCTGAGCTGAAGAAAATGGCCAAAGAAGCGGATACTGTGTGGCTAGCCACTGACGAGGACCGCGAGGGGGAGGCCATTGCCTGGCACCTGGCGGAAGCACTGAACTTGGATATCACAGCGGCTAAAAGAATCGTCTTTCACGAGATCACGAAGACGGCGATAACGCGAGCAATTGATTCGCCGCGCACCATTGACCTGAACTTGGTAAATGCGCAGCAAGCGCGTCGTGTGCTGGATCGCCTTGTGGGTTTTGAGCTTTCGCCCGTATTGTGGAAGAAGGTAAAAGGAGGGCTGAGCGCCGGACGCGTGCAGTCGGTGGCGGTAAGGGTTATTGTGGAGCGCGAACGCGAAATCAACGACTTCATCTCTGAGGCCACGTTTAAGGTGAAAGGAAATTTTGAGACCATGAAGGGGGCAAAGTTTGCAGCCAACCTACTGGCAGAAACCAAAGAAAAGGACCAGGCGCTAAAATGGATGCGCGAGTTGCAGTCGGCCACCTTCAAAGTGGAGTCGCTGGAAAAAAAGCCGGCTAAGCGCAGCCCCTCGGCACCTTTTACCACATCCACGCTACAGCAGGAGGCCTCTCTGAAATTGGGCTATCCCGTGAGTCTAACCATGCGCATTGCGCAAAAGCTATACGAAAGCGGACTTATCACCTATATGAGAACGGATAGCGTGAATCTGAGCAAAGAGGCTACCGATTCTGCTTTGCATTTTATCAATTCCGAATACGGTGATCGATACAGCCAGCCCAGAACTTTTACCAGCAAGAGCAAAGGCGCTCAAGAGGCTCACGAAGCCATTCGGCCAACGGACAGTAGCAAGAAGGAGGCGGGAAGTACGCCACAGGAAAAGAAACTCTATAATTTGATTTGGAAACGGATGATGGCTTCGCAAATGTCGGATGCCGAATTGGAAAGAACCATCATTCGTATAAACAACAGCAGCAATAAAGAAATTTTTGAAGCGCGCGGCGAAGTGATCAAGTTTGACGGATTCATGAAGCTCTACATGGAAAGCCGCGACGAGGATGAAAGCACCGGCGAAGAAGGATTGTTGCCGGATGTAGCCGCCGGAGAGGCTTTAAAACTTTTAGGCGCTGAAGCAAGGCAACGGTTTACCAAACACTTGCCTAGATATTCAGAAGCCAGTTTGGTGAAGAAACTAGAGGAATTGGGCATTGGCCGACCTTCCACCTATGCGCCTACCATATCTACTATTCAGAATAGAGGCTATGTGGTAAAAGAGGATAGAGAAGCCCAACAGCGAAAAGTTCAAGTTATTCTGTTGG
>CAZBBV010000178.1:0-4503 GCA_964490025.1 uncultured Cryomorphaceae bacterium
CCTCAACAGCATGGCCGACGGCGAGCACTACACCAAGTTGGAAATGTCTTCCGCCGGATACGACATTGTGAAATACCGCTACGACAAAGGCAACAAAGTGGGCGTGATAGCCTCCGCAGCCGAAATTGAAGCTGCGGGTATCACAGACTTTTCTGATTATACATTCAGCTCGGATGAAAAGAAAATCCTTTTCACCACTGAAGATGAACCCATCTACCGCCATTCGGTGAAAGCCATCTTCTACCTCTACGACGGGGCGGCGAAAACGGCGCAAAAACTGTCCGACGAAAAAATAATGCTCGCCACCCTCTCGCCCACCGGAGATGCCATAGCCTACGTGAAAAACAACAACATGTATGTGAAAAACCTGGCCACAGGGGCAGAAACCGCCATCACCACCGACGGCGAGTGGAACAAAATCATCAACGGCGCCTGCGACTGGGTGTATGAAGAAGAGTTCGGTTTTGACAAGGCTTTCCAATGGTCGCCCGACGGAAAACGCATAGCCTATTACCGCTTCGACGAGAGCAAGGTGAAGGAGTTTTCCATGGACATGTTTGAAGGCAATCTCTACCCTTCGCAGTATCGCTTTAAGTATCCGAAAGCCGGCGAAGCCAACAGCACGGTGGAAATTTGGATTTACCACGTCGAGAACAACGCGAAGGTGAAAGCCAAAACCGACCGCATGAAGGACTTTTATGTGCCGCGCATCAAATGGACCGAAAACCCTGAGGTGCTTTGCATTACGGTAATGAACCGCCACCAAAATGTATTGGACCTCTATAAAGTGAATGCCCGCAGCGGAGAGCTCACTCCCCTGCTGCACGAAGAAGCACGTGCTTACATGGAAATACACGACCACCTGAGCTTTTTCGCGGATGGCTCCTTCCTATGGACCAGCGAACAGTCGGGCTACAACCACATTTACCTATACTCAAAAGACGGTGCGCTCATTCGCCAACTTACCACCGGCAACTACGACGTGACCAATGTGTACGGTCTGGATGCCAAAAACAACGTGTACTACCAGGCGGCAGAGAGTTCGCCCATCAACCGTGAGATCTTTTCAATTGACCTGAATGGAAAAAAGAAAACCAAGCTGAGCCTAGGTCAAGGAATGTTTGATGCCGACTTCTCGAATGGCATGAAATATTTCATTCTGACAAAAAACGAAGCCAACCGAGCACCCCGCTACGAACTGTGCAACAGCACAGGAAAAATGCTTCGCGTGCTTGAAGACAACGCCAAAATGCAGGAGAGCCTGGACAAAGCCAATTTGGGTAAAAAGGAATTTTTTCAATTCACCACCGGAAAGGGCGAAGTGCTCAATGGTTGGATGATCAAGCCCGCCAATTTTGACCCGACGAAAAAATACCCATTGCTGATGTATGTGTATGGCGGCCCGGGTTCGCAAACGGTGCAAAACAACTATGGCGGAGCAAACGAACTGTGGTACAATATGTTGGCACAAAAAGGCTACATAGTGGCCAGTGTGGACAACCGCGGAACAGGCGCGCGCGGCCGCGATTTTCGCACTGTTACCTACATGGAAATGGGTAAATACGAAACCGACGACCAGATAGAAGGTGCCAAGTACCTGGGAAGTCTTGACTATATCGACGAAAGCCGTATTGGCATTTGGGGATGGAGCTACGGCGGCTACATGACCAGCCTGTGCCTTACCAAAGGCGCCGACTATTTCAAAATGGGCATTGCGGTAGCTCCGGTAACCAACTGGCGCTACTACGACAGCATCTACACCGAACGCTACATGCGACTGCCACAAGAAAATGCAGAAGGCTACGACAACAATTCGCCGATAAACCACGTGGACAAGCTGCGCGGAAAATACCTTTTGGTACACGGCAGCGCGGACGATAATGTGCATTACCAGAACACCATGGAGATGATCAACGCACTGGTTGCCGCCAACAAGCAGTTCGATTTGTTCATTTACCCGGACAAGAATCACGGCATTTATGGCGGCAACACCCGACTGCATTTGTTCCAAAAAATGACGGATTACATTCTCGAGAACCTGTAAACCATTTTTTGTTTACTTAGCCCGTCATTTACCAATAACCAATAAATACCTATGACGAACGCAGTACAACCTAAACCCGGACATCCTAACGGCCTCTATGTCTTGTTTTTCTCCGAAATGTGGGAGCGCTTTTGCTACTATGGCATGCGCACGCTTCTCACACTTTATTTGGTAAAATCGTTGCTGAAAGGCGATAGCGAGGCGGCCCTTATCTATGGCTCTTACACTGCGCTTATCTATGCCTCCGCTGTGTTGGGCGGCAAGCTGGCCGACCGTTTTCTGGGTTATCGTTTTGCCATATTGTTTGGCGCAGCCCTCATGGCTGTTGGCGAATTTCTTATTCTGGGTGGTACAGAAACCTTCCTGCTTCTGGGAATGGGCGCCCTGATTGTGGGCAACGGCTATCTGAAAGCAAACATCTCCACTATTGTAGGAAAGCTGTACGAAGATGGCGATCCGCGTCGCGATTCAGGATTTACCATATTCTACATAGGTATCAATATCGGCGCCTTGCTCGCAACTACATTGGTGGCCTACATTGGCGAAACCTATGGTTTTCATTACGGATTCGGTTTGGCCGGTATCGGGATGATTCTGGGCTTTTTCATCTTTTGGTTTGGCCGCGAGCGCTATTCGCATGCCGAAGGACTGGACATGAAAGAAGCAGCGCACAAAAAGGTGCTAGGCCCACTCACCAACCTGCACCTCATTATTGTAGGCTCTTTTGCCTTCATTCCGCTGTGTTTCGCTTTGATTAGCCAAAACCAAATCATGGATTACCTGCTACTGGCCATCTTTATTTACGTAACCTGGAGCCTTATTCAAGCCGGTATTAAAGAAGGCCCCATTTGGAAAGACCGCATGATCGCATTGGTTATTTTCATGGTCATCAACATCACTTTCTGGGCGTGCTTCGAACAGGCCGGCACTTCGCTTACCCTCTTTGCCGACCGCAATGTGGACCGCATGGTGTTTGGCTGGCTCATGCCCGCTTCCATGACACAGTTTTTCAACCCCGCATTCATCATCATTTTTGGTAGTATTTTCTCCGTGATGTGGGTGAAACTGGCCGCCATTGGCAAAAACCCGAGCATTCCAATGAAATTCTCTTTGGGTATTCTACAATTGGGTCTTGGCTTCCTTATCACCCTTATTGCGGTGGAGTTTGCCGAAGACTATAAAGTGCCGCTACTTACCCTAGTATTGCTCTACATGTTGCACACCACCGGCGAATTGTTCCTCTCGCCCATTGGCCTCTCTACCGTTACCAAACTTGCCCCAAGAAACATTGCCGGAACGGCTATGGGCGGATGGTTCCTGAGCTTTGCCATTGCCAATTTCTTAGCCGGTAAAATTGCTGCTGTGAGTGGTGTGGAACGCAGCGCCTCGGGAGAAATAGACATGGCTGCCGGACTGGAAACCTATGTGGGCATTTTCTCTAACATTGGCTTCGTTCTTGTAGGCATTGCGATTCTCATTGCGCTTCTGAGCAAGCCTTTGAATAAACTCATGCATGGTGTTGTTTAATTTTAATTGACTTATGAAAACAAAAATCTTCGTACTCACTACCCTACTCGTCCTTGCCTTTTCATTCAGTGGCTTCCGCGCTCAAGAGAGCAAAGTGGCTTGGATATCGCTAAAAGAGGCTGTGGAGAAAAACAAGAAAAAGCCTAAGAAAATCCTGATTGACGTGTATGCCGTATGGTGCGGCCCTTGCAAGCGCATGGATGCCGTTACCTTCGGCGATCCGTTCATTGCCGACTATGTAAATAAGAATTTCTACCCCGTAAAATTCAATGCCGAAGGCAACGACACGATAGAGTTCAAAGGCAATGTGTATGTGAACCGCAATTTTGATCCGGCAAAAACCGCTACTCGGAACGGTACACACGAGTTTACCATGGCTGTAGCTCCTGTTAATGGTCGTGTGGCTTACCCAACTATCGTGTACATGGATGAAGAATTTAACATACTACAACCGGTGCAAGGCAGCCTCACCCCTGAGCAAATTGAACCCATCCTCACCTATTTTGGGGAGAACAATTACAAGAACATGGATTGGGCGGCCTTTCAGTCGTCCTTCGTCAGTAAGCGACAGTAAAACACAGAATCCGCCTTCGGGCGGATTTTTTTTTGCGCTTTGTTTTCATCCGTCGGTTGGCAAAAAAACATACTTTCGAACTTCCCTAAACGCAAACGACTATGACACCAATCTTCAACCAGGCATTTGAGCACACCATGGGCCACGAAGGCGGCTATGTGAACGACCCTGACGACCGTGGTGGAGAAACCTACAGAGGCATTGCCCGTAAATTTTGGGCCAATTGGGCGGGCTGGGCAGTGTTGGACCAACTGAAATCGCAGAGTACAGGAACATTTGCTCAACGCATCAACCAAGCAAAAGCGCAGCTCGACCCGCATGTAAGGACCTTCTATCACGACAACTTTTGGAAAAGCAT
>CAZBBV010000179.1:0-4497 GCA_964490025.1 uncultured Cryomorphaceae bacterium
AAATCGAGTGCCAGCGCCAAAGGCTGACCATGGAAATTGCCGCCGGAAATGATTTTTCCTTCGTCGGCAATGAGCGTGGGGTTGTCGGTCACAGAGTTGATTTCGGTTTCAATGGTGCTGCGCAGGTAGTTCAAGGCATCTTTCGAGGCGCCATGCACCTGCGGAATGCAGCGGAAACTGTACGGATCCTGCACATGGCTTTTCTTGCGCGTAATTATTTCAGAACCTTCCAGTAGCTCGCGCACATTGGCGGCTGTTATTATTTGTCCGGTGTGCGGACGAATCCAATGCAGTGCTTCGTCGAATGGCTCCGGACGGCCGTCGAAAGCTTCCAGACTCATGGTGGCAATGGCATCCGACAGATAGGCCATGCGGTGGCCTTCGAAAACGATATAGAGCCCATAGGCGCTCATAAACTGTGTGCCGTTGAGCAGCGCCAGGCCTTCTTTCGATTTCAGTTTGAGTGGCGCCCAGCCCATTTTGTCCAGCACCTCGGTGGCGGGCTTTAGTTTTCCTTTGTGGTACACATTTCCTTTTCCCAACAGGGGTAAAGACAGGTGGGCCAGTGGCGCCAAATCGCCGGAGGCGCCCAAAGAGCCCAGCTCGAAGATTTGCGGAAGCACATCCGCGTTGTACATGTCGATCAGTCGCTCGATCAGTTCTACACTCACCCCCGAGTAGCCCAGGCTGAGCCCGTGAATTTTTAGCAAAAGCATGAGGCGCACAATGTCGGCCTGCACCTCGTCGCCGGTGCCGCAGGCGTGGCTCAGCACGAGATTTTCCTGCAACTGCTCAATGGCCTCTTCGGAAATAGACACTTTGTAGAGCGAGCCAAAACCCGTGTTGATGCCGTATATCGGGCTTTTCGATTTGGCAACCGTTTCTTCCAGAAAGCGGCGCGAAGCGGCAATGCGTTCGCGGCCTTCGTCGCCCAGTTTTATTTTTTCGTTTTTGCTGTACACCTCATACAGTCGGGTGATGGAAAGGTGCTGTCCGTCTATTTGCAACATGGCTCTTTATTTTTCAGTGGTGGATAGGTCGTGCATAAATTCCTCTGTGCCTTTTACCAGTAGCAATTGTGCAATGGCGTAGCTGATGAGGATATAAAATTGGGCGTTGTCCACTGGCTGGCGGAACATGTTCCAGGCCAGTATGGAATCGGAAATGATGAAGCTTACCGCACCGCAAAGGATGAGGAAATAACTGGCCTTGCTGCTGCGGTTGTAGCGTGTGATGGCCGCATAGCCCATCAGCATGATCACTATTCCGTAGGCCATTACGGGGTAATACATCTCCGTTTGCGTTCCCTGAAATTCGATAAAAGCCAGAATTTCATTGAGGAAAAGAAAGAAATAGGTGAATAGGGGAATGGACAGCAGCAGGTCGAAGAAGAGCGCGCCTTTTTCGTCGAAATTTCTGGAACGAATGCGGAAGGCGAAGAAATACAAAGCCTGAGCAAGGAGGAAGGCGCCCAGTCCGGCGATAAACATGCCTTCCACTTTAAGCATCAGGAAAATGTCGCCCAAAAGGGAAAGACCTAAGGCGGCATACACCAAAGTGAGCATTTTGTGCTTCGGAAAACCCTGATGGTACAAATGGCCGATTAGCACACCCACAATGAGCGGCTTGCTGAGGTAGTGCAGCCAGGTGATTTCCAGATTCGCGGCCAGAATGGCTATAAGGGCGAAGAGTATGGATAGGTAGGCGAAATTTTTCTTCAACATAGTTAGCGCATGAATTTTTGATTTCGGAACAGCAGCCACAGCAGGCTAATGAAAGTAACGGCGGCCATCAGTTGGCTCACCCACAGCGGCACCTCACCTCCGGCAAAAAGATAAACCACTAGGAAGGTGAGCATCAATCGCGCGAGTTCGGCAGGGAAAAAGCTGCTGCGTTTTTCGAAGGCCAAACCAATGCTCCACATGGCCAAAATGATGTAAACGGCTAAAAAGCTGTAGGTGAAAAGCAGGCTGCGATCGGCTTGCTCGAACATGCGGTCGGCGGTGAACATGTAGTAGCTCGTAAGGCCCAGCACCAGCGTGAATTGCAGGAGCAAATAAAAGTTCAACTCTTTCGAAATGCGGATGTTGAATTTGTGAAAGCTGCTTTTGTCCACTTCAGGTGGCGCCTGAAAGCCGCCCAAATGCTCAGGAAACCAACCCGGAGGCATGGTGAAGACCTTGATTTTGTCCACCAGTCGCGGGGTTTTTTTCGCCGTTTGCCACAGCTCGTCCCAGTAGTGGAAATTGGCCCACACCGGATTCCAACTGTTGATGGGCTTGGTGATGCCGTACACAGGCTCCTCCTCTTCGGCTTGGAAGGTGCCGAACATTTTGTCCCAAATGATGAGCGTGCCCGCGTGGTTTTTGTCAATGTATTTGGGGTTGCTGCCGTGGTGTACGCGGTGGTGCGAGGGGGTATTGAGTATCCATTCCAGCGGACCCATGCGGCGAATGGTTTCGGTGTGAATCCAAAACTGATACAGCGTGTTGAAGGCCGCCACCGTCACAATCATGATGGGGCTGAAGCCTGCCACCGCCAGCGGAATGTAGAACACCCAAGAAATGAGCCCTTGAAACCAGCTTTGGCGCAAGGCCACGCTCAGATTGTACTCCTCGCTTTGGTGATGCACTATGTGGGTGGCCCAAATGAAATTGATCTCGTGGCTAAGGCGGTGAAACCAGTAATAGAAAAAGTCAACCCCGAGAAAGCAGATGATCCATGTGAGGGCCGAATTTTCGAAGGTAAACAGACGCAGATGGTCGTAGATGAACACATAGGCCATGAAGATGAAGACCTTGAAATACAAGCCCAGCACCTGCGAACCAATGCCGCAGCTCAGGTTGGTCACGGCGTCGTTGAAGCGGTATAGTTCGCGGTTGCGCACCAGGCCAATGAGCAATTCCACCCCAATGAGGAAGAAGAAAATGGGTATGGACAGCGCAATGTATTCCATGCTTTAGCGCAGTTTTTCCATCAATTGATCAAAGGAGATGGTGCTTTGTTCTCCGCTCGAAAGTTCTTTCAATGTCAAGTTTCCGGCGGCTATTTCCGATTCGCCACAAATGGCCACATAGGGAATGCCGAGCGACTCGGCATACTGGAACTGCTTTTTGAATTTGGCCGCATCCGGGTACAGCTCGGCGGCAATGCTTGCTTCGCGCATTTGATACACCAGGCGCATGCTGTAGGCGGCTTCGTTTTCGCCCATGTTCATGAACAGCACAGCCGTTTTGGCGCCTTTCAGTTCGGGGAAGCGTTGCAATTCCTCCAAAACGAGGTAGATGCGATCGAGCCCGAAGGAGATGCCCACACCCGAGAGTCCGGGCATACCGAAAATGCCTGTGAGGTCGTCGTAGCGCCCGCCGCCGCCTATGGAGCCCATCTCCACTTCGCTGCTTTCCACCTCGAAAATGCAGCCCGTGTAGTAGTTCAGTCCGCGCGCCAGGGTGATGTCCACCAGCAATTCCGAGCCTTTCCAGCCGGTGTTGTGGCATTGCTGTATCACAAAATCGAGCTCGGCCAGGCCATGTTTGCCGTTTTCGGAGTCTTTCAATATTTCGCGGATAGCGGCCAGCTTTTCATCTGCCGATTGCTGACTGAGCAGTGGACGCATCAATGCAATGCCTGCTTCGCGGATGCCGCGTTCGCGCCATTCGTTTTCCACGCCTTGGGCGCCTATTTTGTCCAGTTTGTCCAGCGCCACAGTGAAGTCGATCAGCTTGTCTTCCTGGCCCATCACTTCCGCCAACCCGCTCAGCACCTTGCGGTGGTTCAGGCGGATGCGCACCCGGAGGCCCAGCGCATGAAACACGCTGTCGTATAGTTGCGCCAGCTCCACCTCTTGCCACAGCGAGCGGCTGCCCACCACGTCGGCATCACATTGGTAAAACTCCTGAAAGCGACCTTTTTGCGGACGGTCGGCGCGCCACACGGGCTGTATCTGGTAGCGCTTGAAGGGGAAGGTAATCTCGTTTTGGTGCTGCACCACAAAGCGGGCAAAGGGCACGGTGAGGTCGTAGCGCAGGGCCTTTTTCGACACTTTGAGGGCTGCCGCTGCGGGGTTCAAGTCCAATGGCGATTGGCCGTCCTTTCTGAAATCTTCCAGAAAGTCGCCGTTGTTCAAAATTTTGAAGATCAGGCGGTCGCCTTCTTCGCCGTATTTGCCCATCAGGGTTTCAATGTTTTCAAAACTTGGGGTTTCTATCGGCTGATAGCCATAGCGTTGAAATGCCTTTCGCAAGGTGTCAATGATGTGCTGTCTGCGGTACACATCAGCCGGCAGGAAGTCGCGGGTGCCTTTCGGAACAGAGGGTTTTTGCGCCATTACTCACTTTTTCGAATAGCGGCAAATATCCACAATAGCGGCGATAACAATCAACTAAAAGCTAAAAACTAAAAGGGAATAGTGAAAAACGAATAGTGAAAAGTATTCAATGGAGCAGAACTCATGGCAATAGAAAATGGCTCTGAACTCAGTAAAAAATTACATTTGAC
>CAZBBV010000180.1:0-4462 GCA_964490025.1 uncultured Cryomorphaceae bacterium
AGAAAACCGTCGAAAAAGTGTTCCGTGAGTTTTGGGCCAATCCCAGTTACGGACTCACACAAGGCGGTGTGAGCACCTATTTCCAATGGGCCGATTGCGAGTTTATCGTACTGGACAACCGCTACTTCCGGTCGCCCAACTACCGAAAAGATGGGCCAAGAACCATTTTGGGCGAAGAGCAAAAAGAATGGCTGAAGGACGCGCTGGTGTCGAGCAGGGCCAGCTTCAAGTTTGTGGTGATTGGCGGGCAGGTGCTCAATCCTTCGCCAGTGTTCGAAACCTACTTTAACATTGCCCCCGAAGAGAGACAAGAAATTCTGGACTTTATAGAACTGCAGGGCGTGAAAAATGTGGTCTTCCTTACCGGCGACCGCCACCACACCATCCTGAACAAAATGGAAAATGCCAACGGCCATGCGGTGTACGACCTTACCTGCAGCTCGCTCACAGCAGGAAGTGCAAAGCCACATGAAGAGAAAGAAGACTTTTCGCTGGCTGTGGAAAACACGCTGCTGGTAGAAAACAACTATGCCCTACTGAGCCTGAGCGGAGAATTCAGAAAAAGAAAATTGAAAATCGAAGTGTTCAACACCGCCGGCGAGCTGAAATGGGAATACAACATTGAGCAGCAGTAGATTGGTCTAGTCTACTTCCTTGAGCATAAAATCTTCAATGGTAAGCACAAAGGGACGTGCGTTGATGGCGTCGTCCCACGCCGGTACAAAATGCATGTGGGAAATGATGCCACGTTCCCTAACCTGATAAACAGCGGGATACACAGTGCCATATTCATACAATAGCTTACCGAAATAGTAGCCCAGCTGAAAACCATTAAAGCTGTCGCGACTTGGGTCGGCCATGAAGCGATCTTGATATTCTTTTACAAAAGATGCGGTGGCAGCATTCTGATAGTTCACAAATTCCATTTCAGGCCAAGTGGCATGCAGGTTTTCGAGGTACACAAACTCCAGGTCCATGTCCGTGGGGTTTTGCAAGAAATAGAAATGGATATTGGTATTGCGCTTGGCGTTCAGCTTGGTCACCAAATCGGTGTAGAGCACCTTGCTGCGTGAGCAACTAAGAATAATCACTTTTCCTTTATCCCTACTGGCCCAATCGAGTCCTGAGATGGTTCCATAATTGGTTTGGTGAATAGCAATTCGGCTCGAATCTATTTTGCTGTACAAATAGTTGCTCACTCGGTAAAGTATGGTGCTGTCGCGCTTGCTGGAGCTGGCCACCAAGTGGATTACCTCTCCTCCACTTTTTCTGATCACCAAGTCGATATAGCCTTCGAGAAAGTAATCATCTTCAGGCATCATTTGCACCATACTGCTTGTATTGTGCATGAGTTCCATATTCTTGGAGAAGGGATTCACCATAGGAACCTGTGCATTGTTTGCGTTCAACACTTTCGTGGCTTCGTCAATATTTTCAGTGAACAATGGCCCAATGATCAGGTCCATATTTGCAATTTCAGGTTTCCCAAAAATATTTCTCACCAAAGCGTTGCTGCGCTCTGTGTCCCACACATGGATGCGCGCCTCCAATCCCATGTTGGCAAGGCTGTCCATGGCCATTTGAAAGCCCATGTAAAAATCGAGCGCAACGGTGCTTTTGTCATACACCTCAGGGTCTTCGCCCAATTGGGTATAAATTTCAAGACTGTCATTGGTATCCAAATAGAGGGGCAACGCCAACCCTATATTGTACACTTTTTCATTTCTCTTGTTTGGCTTTAGGGGGTCTACTTTTTCTATGGGTTTTTCTTGCCTGCGATCCTCCGCTGGTGCCGCCACATCTACATACACAGGGATTTTAATCAAGGTATCGATCTTCAATCCGTCCTTCAATTCCGGATTCATTCTCAAAAGCTCGCTTTCGGTCACTTCGTAATGCTTGCAAATGCCGTATATCGTTTCTTTTGGCTTTACACGGTGAAGAATATAAAATTCGTCCGTCTGAGGGGCTTCCTCCACATGTTTTTCGGCCAAAGGAATGGTCAGCACTTGACCGATCTTCAGGCCATCTACCAGAAAGTTGTTGTATTTCACCAGGTCTTCCTGCGTGATGTTGTACAGCTTGCAGATGCCGTAAATGGTTTCCTTCGGTTCTACGGTGTGGGAAATAAAGTCCTGAGCACTAAGTGTCCACGACGAAAGGAAGATGAAAAGAGCAGCAACTATCCGGAGCATAAGCGTTTATTTATTCCCATTCAATGGTGGCAGGCGGCTTTGAGCTGATGTCGTACACCACACGGTTCACACCCCGCACCCGGTTGATGATCTTGTTCGAAACACGTGCCAAAAACTCGTAAGGCAAATGCACCCAGTCGGCTGTCATGCCGTCGGTGCTCTCCACAGCTCTCAGCGCCACTGCCGTTTCGTAAGTACGTTCGTCGCCCATTACGCCTACAGTTTTTACACCTAAAAGAATGGCTCCTGCCTGCCACACCTTGTCGTACAGGCCTTCCTCTTTTAGCGAAGCGATAAAAATGGCATCCACTTGCTGAATGATGGCCACTTTTTCGGGCGTAATGTCGCCAAGAATGCGGATGGCCAAGCCCGGTCCGGGGAAGGGATGGCGGCCAAGCAAATCTTCGCTGAGGCCCATGGCGCGACCTATGCGACGCACCTCATCTTTGAACAAGGTGTTGAGCGGCTCCACAATTTTGAGTTTCATAAAATCGGGAAGTCCGCCCACATTGTGGTGGCTCTTGATGGTGGCCGAAGGGCCTTTCACACTCACGCTCTCTATCACATCCGGATAAATGGTGCCTTGGCCCAGCCATTTCACATCTTCGATCATGTGCGCCTCTTCGTCGAAAACCTCAATGAACACGCGACCTATTATTTTTCTTTTCTGTTCAGGATCGCTCACACCTGCCAATTGACCCAGGAATTTAGCGGAAGCATCCACGCCTTTTACATTCAAGCCCAAGTGCTCGTAATTTTCCAATACCTGATCGTATTCACCTTTGCGCAGCAGGCCGTTGTTTACAAAAATGCAATAGAGGTTTTTGCCAATAGCCCTATGAAGCAAGGTGGCGGCTACGGTGCTATCCACGCCTCCGGAAAGGCCGAGCACCACTTTGTCGTTACCCAACTTGGCTTTAAGTTCTGCAATGGTGGTTTCGATAAACGATTGCGGCGTCCAGTCGCGGGCGCATCCGCAGATGTCGTCCAGAAAGTTTTGAAGTAAGGTCTTTCCATCCGTGCTGTGGTACACTTCGGGGTGGAACTGAATGGCGTAGGTTTCTTCACCCTGCACCTGATAGCCGGCCACGGCCACATCTTCTGTGCTGGCCACCACTTCCATCTCCACAGGCAGTTCTTTTATGGTGTCGCCATGACTCATCCACACCTGGCTATCAATGGGCACCCCTTTGAAAAGCTTGTTGTCGTTGTTCACAAACGACAGATTGGCGCGTCCGTATTCGCGCGTAGTGCTGCGCACCACTTTTCCACCGGCATTTTGTGCCAACAGCTGCGCGCCGTAGCATACGCCCAGCAGGGGCAGATTCTTGCGAATGGCGCTAAGATCGGGCTGTGGTGCATCCTTGTCGTGCACTGAGTAGGGACTTCCGCTCAAAATCACCCCCTTTACATTCGGTGTTATTTCCGGAAAATGGTTGAAAGGGTGTATTTCACAATATACATTGAGTTCGCGCACGCGGCGGGCAATAAGCTGGGTGTATTGCGAACCGAAATCGAGGATGAGAATCATTTCTTGCATGGCGGCAAATGTAATGGCTTTGTGGCAAGTAGCGTGGCTCGCCAAGTGCTTTTTAAGGGGATGTTTCCACAGGGTTGTTTACAATTTTAAGTGCCATATTTGGAAATTAGCATTCCCATAAAAGGCTGATTATCATGAAAACTTAATAGTTTCACCGCGTATTTCATCAAAGCGCCAACGCATCCATGATTACTTGCATTTCCACGCTTAAGGAACTACAAATTCCCCAGCTCATGAAGCTATGGAACGAAGAGTTTCCGGCGCAGTTGGGTTATGGTCAGTTGGAAGATTTCGAGCAATACCTCAGCAATTTAATAGCGCCTAAGCATTGGCTGCTGGAAGAGCATGGAAAAGTGCTTGCTTGGGCGCTCACCTTTCAAAGAGAAGAAGAACGCTGGTTTGCCATCATGGTCTCGAGCGCGTATCAAGGTATGGGTCTGGGAAGCAGACTATTGCACACACTTAAGGAAAATGAACCGGTGCTGAACGGATGGGTAATTGACCACAATCGGGATGTGAAAGTCAATGGTTCGCACTATCCTTCACCTCTGAAATTCTATATGCGCCTAGGTTTTGAGATATTACCTGTTCGTTTGGAAAACGAGAAGATTTCGGCTGTTAAGATTCGGTGGAACAAAACCATGGAATGAAAATTACCACCGCATCACCGCGCTGGCCCAAGTGAAGCCACTGCCAAAGGCGGCGAGCATCACCACATCTCCTTTTT
>CAZBBV010000181.1:0-4455 GCA_964490025.1 uncultured Cryomorphaceae bacterium
TTGCATGTATTAAGCCTGCCGCTAGCGTTCATCCTGAGCCAGGATCAAACTCTCCGTTGTAAAACAGTTTGATAATTTAAGACTGGCTGTGTTAATAGAATGACACCTTTCCTTTCAGTTTCCAATATTTTCAAAGAACATTTCTCTAATTTCGGTCGGCAAAGATAACTTATAAATCATCTCTGCAAACTACTTTTGAAAAATTTTTAATTCCTTTCAAAAGCGGAGGACAAAAGTAAGATCATTTTAGTCTCTATCAAACTTTATCCTCCAATTTTTTCAACAACATTATCAAAAGAACTTGCTGTCAAAAGCGGGTGCAAATGTATGCCGTATTTTGACTTCTGCAATAGTGGGTTAAAGTTTTTTTGAAATTATTTCTCCTAAGAAATAGGCCCTATTTGATTATCAGGGGTTTGATATGCTAACCGGTAGAATTTTCCCGTTAAAAAACTTGCTTCCTTTGAGGGTGAAGTGTGAAATGAACTCTACGATTTCTTGAGGGTTTGTTGGCGCTTGGTAATTTGGAAAGGCATTTTGAAGCATTTCTGTATTGACCGCACCCAAGGCGAGACCATTCACGGCTATTTTTTGTGTCTCAAATTCCACCGCCAATAGTTCGGTGAGAATAGATAGGGAGCCTTTTGTTGAAGAGTAAGCAGCAAGGCCAGGATACTTTGAGGTTCCGGTTATGGCTCCCATAGAGGTTATATTAACAACGTGGCTCCCCTCTTTGAGATATGGCAATAAGGATTGAAGGAGTTTAAAGGGTCCTTTGAAATTAATGTTGACTGACAATTCAAGATCCTCATCATTAATCTGTGAGAAGGCTTTATTGACTAAGTAACCTGCGTTATTTACCACAAAGTCTATTCTTTCATCTAAAGAGCTTTTAATAGTAGCAGTGAGTTCTTGGAAGTCAGGGGCATTTAGATCGAGGTGAAGCGCCGTTAGCCTTTGTTGATCGAAACTGGAAGTTCGGCTCACTACCAACTTAGGGTTCCTCCCTAGGGCTATCACCTTACAATCTTCAATCGAGAGAAATTTCCTGACCAATTCAAGGCCGATACCCTGACTTACTCCTGTGACTATGACGTGCTTCATTCGTTAAAGAATCATAGAGAGTGGTGTCTCCAGATATCGTTTAACTTCCTGGAGGAACTGAGCTCCTGTGGCGCCATCAACCACTCGGTGGTCACATGAAAGCGTTACCTTCATGATGTGTCCTATGGCTAGTTCATTATTCACAACAATTGGCTGTTGACTTATTCCGCCTACAGCAAGAATACAAGCGTCAGGTGGGTTGATAATGGCTGTGAACTCATCTATTCCAAACATGCCAAGATTTGAAATAGTGAATGTGTTGCCTTCCCAATCTGCAGGTTGAAGTTTCTTCTCCTTTGCCTTAGTTGCAAAAACTTTGACCTCTTCACCAATCTGTAATATTCCTTTATGGTCGGCATTGCGCACCACGGGTACAAGCAGGCCCTCTTCTACAGCCACAGCTACACCTATATTCACGTTGCCATTGTATCTGATTGCATCACCTAGCCAGGAAGCGTTGACAGCCGGATGGTTTCGCAAGGCCAAAGCGCAGGCCTTAATTATAAGGTCATTGAATGAAAACTTAATCCCTTGCTTTTCCGCCAAGTGCTTTCTCTGATTCACCGCTTCGGTCATGTTGATCTCCATTGTGAGATAGAAATGCGGTGCAGAGAATTTAGATTCAGCAAGGCGACGGGCAATGGTTTTCCTCATCTGATTGACTGGTACTGTCCTGTCTTCATGTGAAGTAATACTAGGTGCTGAAGCGGCATTAGTGGTTAAATTCTCCAAATCGCGCTTTACAATCCTTCCTCCTTCACCTGAACCTTGAACTTGATTTAGAGATATTCGCTTTTCCTCGGCAATCTTTTTCGCCAGTGGGCTTGCTTTAACTCTTCCATTGTTACCTTCTGCCCTCTCTTCCTTTACCTCATTCCTGGCTCCTTCTGCTGGTTTTTCTTGAGTTTTTGGCTCTTCCTTTTGCACTTCGGTCTTGCCATTCGAAGAAATAAGCGCAGCTATGTCTTCTCCTTTTTCGCCTAAAATGGCCAAAATGGAGTCTACAGGAGCCTCTTTTCCTTCACTTACACCTATATATAATAGGTGGCCTTCTTGAAAAGATTCAAATTCCATAGTGGCCTTATCCGTTTCAATCTCCGCAAGCAGGTCTCCTTCCGATACCTTGTCTCCTATTTTCTTATGCCATTTTGCAACTGTTCCAATGGTCATGGTGTCGCTCAGGCGGGGCATTGTAATTATTTCGGCCATAGTAGTTGTTCGTTAATCGTTTATGAAGGGATAGTTTTCTGTGCTGTAAACTGATTTGTACAAGTCTTGCGAATCAGGGAATGGGCTTTCCTCTGCAAACTTTGTAGCTTCATTAATAAGGGTTTTTACTCCAGCCTCTATGGCATCCAATTCCTCCGCTTTTGCAAATTTCTTCTCAAGAATAGTGTTCCTTACAGTGGTAATTGGGTCTATCTTCTGGTATTCTTCTACCTCATCCTTGGTACGGTAGTGTTGGGCGTCGGACATGGAGTGGCCTTTGTAGCGATAGGTCTTTATTTCTAATAGTGTAGGCCCGTCACCCTTTCTCGCTCGGTTCACGGCTTCCAATGTTTCATTGGCAACTTCCAAAGGGTCCATTCCATTGATGGCTTTGCTGGGCATATCATAGGCCAAACCAAGCTTCCATAGGTCGGTAACATTCGTTTGGCGCTCTACTGAGGTTCCCATTGCGTAACCGTTATTCTCTATGATAAAGATTACAGGAAGTTTCCACGCCATAGCCAAGTTCAGTGTTTCGTGAAAAGCTCCTTGACGAACGGCGCCGTCGCCCATATAGCAAAGTGTAACAGCATCACTGCCATTATACTTGTCTGCAAAAGCGATTCCCGCTCCTAAAGGGATTTGGCCACCAACAATTCCATGTCCGCCATAGAAATTGAATTCTTTCGAAAACATGTGCATAGAGCCTCCATTTCCGGACGAAACTCCTGTTGCCTTTCCAAGCAATTCGGCCATGATGTATTTGGGCTCCACACCCATGGCTATGGGATGTACGTGGTTACGATAGGCAGTAATCATCTTGTCCTTTTTCACGTCAATAGCTGCCGCGGCACCCGCCAACACAGCCTCTTGACCATTGTATAGATGCAGGAAACCGCGAATTTTCTGTTGTATGTACAAGGCGCTGGCTTTGTCTTCCAGTTTTCTCCATATGAGCATATCCTCATACCACTTTAAGTACAGTTCCTTGTTGGGCTTTATTTTGGCCATGATTGAGCTATTTCTAAATTAAGGTGGGCAAATTTAACCAAATGATGGAAAGGATTATTTTTTCAGAGAGAACATAAATGGGATGAGGCCATTTATGTCGGCGAGTTCAATAATCTGCTCATTCTCACCGGGAAAAAATATCTGAATTGGGCTTTCCTGTCTTATTCTTACTTCGGCCATCACCTGTCTACATGCGCCGCAGGGCGATAGAATTCCGGCGGTATTGTAGGTATCGCTACTCACGTTAACGGCAATGGCTATAACACGACTGTTTGGAAACTGTGCCTTTGCATAAAACAAAGCCACACGTTCGGCACACAGGCCTGAGGGAAATGCAGCATTCTCTTGGTTGCTTCCCAATACAATCTGTCCATTGTCCAAAAGGACTGCGGCACCAACATGAAAGTCGGAGTAGGGCGCATAGGCAGAGGCACGCGCAGACATGGCATGTTTCCACAATGCCTGGGCCGATTCGTTCATTGATTCCACCGAAGGGTGAACCTTGAACTGAATGCTAATTTCTTGCTTATACATGATTATTTCATAAGTAGAACTGTGGCGTAAGCAGCAGTTCCTTCTTCACGGCCAATATAGCCCACTCTTTCGTTGGTTGTTGCTTTTATGCTTATCCTGTCCACATCTGTTCCTAACAAGGCAGCTATGGTTTCTCTCATTTGAAGGACATACGGCGCAATCTTCGGTTTCTCAAGTACAAGCGTACAATCTAGGTTCACTACATACCAGCCCTTTTGAGAAATTATCTCTTGTGTGCGAGCCAGTAATATTTTCGAATCAATGTTCTTGAAGCTTTCGTCGGTGTCGGGAAAATGATGCCCAATATCGCCTAACGCAAGAGCGCCAAGTAGAGCGTCACAAATGGCATGTAGGAGTACATCTGCATCCGAATGGCCTATGGTGCCCAAATGATGTGGTATGGTTTGACCTCCTAAAACCAGTGTATGCCCTTCGCCCAAACGGTGAACATCAAAGCCAAAACCTAACCGTATGTCCATTGAGATTAGTTCGGAATTTCCTCTCCGGCAAAAAGATTCTGCAGGTCGAAGGTCATAGTGAAGCGCAGGGTGTTCTCCAAAGGACTCTTTACGGTTTTAGTTGCGGGAATAAGATAAG
>CAZBBV010000182.1:0-3478 GCA_964490025.1 uncultured Cryomorphaceae bacterium
AGCATAATTGTACATGCTCTCAATAAGAATTTCTGAGGCTATTTCTAGCCCAAGTTGATTGGTAACAGAAACCAAGAAACTACTGAATAGGTCGGCGTGTTGGTGTACGCTGGAGCCAAACACAATGTTAGTATAGCACTTGTTCGAAACGCATGTTCTGCCATTCCAAAACTCATTGTGCCCATCCCATGAGAAAATGCGTTCGTAGCCGAATGGATTGATTTGCTTGCTGTACATAGCGGCCAAGTAGTCGCCTATGGCTTCATCTACCGTTCGGCGCTCAATTCCAATGTTGCTGTTCGAAGCGCTGGTAGAAATGGCATGACCGTATTCGTGGATAACCACATCCGCGTCTTCGGCATCATCTACGCCTCCTTCACCAAACAGCAACTTGCCCGTGGTCATATTTCCCTGAAAAGCAGAATTGTCAGCACCATTGAGGGCATGGGCATCTACTTCTATTTGATAATCTACAAGGTTGGGGTAGCCTTGGTTTGTGAGAAAGTCCTTGAACTTGCTTATGTGGTAAAATGCATTGTAATCCTCGAAGCCATTCTCTGAACGTGAATAACTGAATTGCCCGTTTTGGCTGGTGGTAAGCGGGGTAACCGGATTGCTGAACTCTGCAATTTTCACAAACTGGTTTTCGAGGATATACAAGCCTTGACTGTACATGCCCACGCTGCTTCCTTCAACACGTTGCGCGTTAAGGACAGCAATGTCACTATCATTGCCATCTATATAAGGAGGGCCATACAAAACCCCGGCGGTGGTAAGCGGATCGGGATGAAAAATATTACCGCTAACTATTGTATCGCTCGACAAGTACATTTTTGTGTCACGTCGATAGATCTCGTTGCCGAAGTAGTCGATAAGCACTTCGAAATACTGATCTTCAGTATCATTTAGGGAGATAACCCTTGCCGGTAGTAGTTGAACCCCATTGTAGCCATACACCTCCCTAGATTCGTATTCCTTCACACCGGGCCATGTGTTTATATATTGATCTACTTTCGATTCATCAGGGAAGGGGAGCAATGGGTCAATACCACGGGTATCGAACACCTTTTCTATCACCGAAGTGATTCTGTTCCCTTTGTCGGTGTTCACCTTTACTTGACTGAGGTAAATCTCCCGACCATTGAATTTTTGAATGAAACAGTAATGGTTTCCTGCTTTGCTGGGTTTCATGTATTCAAGCACCAACTCGCTATTTTGCAGGAGGCCATTATTTCCTATTACAAAGTTGAGAATATCAGATTCCGTGATTTGATTTCTTACGTAATAGTCGTGGAAAGTGACTTCGCTAAATTCCGTTTCATAAGGGTGGAGCTCCACGCGGTGATCCATTTTGCTTTGTGAAAAAGCAGCCAATGGAAAAAGAAAGACGACCCAAAAATGCTTCATGTAGCTAGTAACGTAATTCCTTCAAAAGTAGTTATTGAAGCTTGAAAATCGGATAGTTCTACTGCCCTAATTTTTAACTTGAAAGTGCAGTGCTCTGCAAAATCTTGTGAGATCACTTCCACCATGTGCTTTTTCAGCATCATTTCCACCGCCTTGGTGTGTGCGTATGGGAAGTGTACGGTGAGCGCAACGCTGGGGAAAATGGTTTTTTTCTCAGTCTTTCTTAAGGCCTCTGCAGCTGCTGTTTTATAGGCTTTTATGAGGCCGGAGGCGCCCAACTTTGTGCCGCCATAATAACGCACTACTACAACAGCCGCGTCACTCACTTCTGCAGAAAGCATTTGGTTCAGTATAGGGAGGCCTGCCGTTCCTCCGGGTTCTCCATCATCATTCGCTCGGTTAACATGTCCTTTTGGCCCAAATCTGTAAGCGTAGCAATAGTGTGTGGCTGCCGGGTATTGCACTTTTAATTGCTCCAACTTGGCCTTAAACTCTTCCGCACTTGAGCAAGGAAAGGCTAAGGCGATAAAGCGACTTCCGCGGTCTTTGTATTCGCTCTCTACCGGGTAAGCAAGGCTTAGGTACTCATCCTCCATACGATATCAATAAAATAGAGAGCACCGAACCGGCAATTGCGATCCATTGAATTCCGGATAGTTTTTCCTTAAAAAAGGCAATACCCAACATCAAACTCACGAGCACCACGCCAATGTTGTTGATAGGAAAAATTCGGGCACTGGGCAGAGTAGCGTTTTCCAATGCCTTGATGAGGAAATAAATGGAGCCATAATTCGGAATGCCAAGCACAACACCGAAAGCTACATCCTTCCATTTCAGCAGTTTAATAGTCTTTGAGTAAAGCATGTAAGCAAACCCAAGTATGCCCGCTGAAAGAAAAATAACCGCAGAAAACAGCTCCACGGGGTTGGGTTTAATCCAATATTGCTCGGCATATTTCAAGAGCGTGTCCAACAAGCCGGAACCGACAAAGAGGATGAACAGGATGACATTCCATTTATTGCGTGTTCCTTTTCCTTCGCTTACCAGCAGATAGATGGATAGTAGCGCAATGAGTAGCCCAATAGCATGTAGCCAACTGAAAGCGTCGTTGTAGAGCCAGATGCCGCCCATCACGGGAATTACAATGGACATTTTGACCACAGCGCTGGTGGTTCCTGCACCATTCTTCTGGGTGCTCAACACCATCATAACAAATAGGACAATGAACAACACACCGAGCAGGAGCGCTTTTGGAAGGGAAGAATAATCGATCGGATGAGCGTAATTGCTGAAATAGTAATGGGCAAAACCCAAGACAAAAGCCGTGAAATAGTTGAAGACCACAGCGCTCAGGTTGTGCACCTCGTAGCGCGCAAACAACTTGAAGACCACAAAAATGGAAGCTGAACAAAGGATGCTAAGAATTAGGAAAATCATCTATCGCTGCGCATTATTATCTCAAGCTTATCTCCTTTTATATCTATGCTTTCTTTGAAATGCCGCTTGGCGATAGTAGGAGCGGCTATGCCTTCTTTCAAAACAATTTGCCCTGTAAAAATGCGGGCTTCGTCCCAAAGTTCAGCGTGTAAGAATAGGTCGAGCGTGTTTCTGCCGCCTTCTACTATTATGGAACTTATTTCTTTTTCCATCCACAAATCTTCTAATGCAGCCGTAAGGTTCATCTCAGTCAATTCAAGTCTGATGCTCGGCGCATTTTCATTGAAGACATGTAGCGTTTCCGGCAGCTCACCATTGGGGTCATTCACCAGACGAACCGGGTTTCTGCCGGCGTACAATCGCGCAGTCAGCTCCGGGTTATCGATCAAAGCAGTGCGAAAACCGATCAAAACAGCTGCTTCCTCTGTCCGCCATTTGTGCACAAGTTGCCGCGAAAACGGATTGCTAATCCACAGCGGGCCTGAACCTGCAGTTCTGGATTTTTTGTCTATAAATCCATCCACGCTTTGCGCCCATTTCAGGATGATGTAAGGCCGTTTTCGCGTCATGTTCGTAACGAAACGCTTGTTTTGAGCCTTACATTCCTTTTACGATACGCCGCTTTCCACCTCAA
>CAZBBV010000182.1:3488-4449 GCA_964490025.1 uncultured Cryomorphaceae bacterium
CCCGCGTTGCGAAGTATTTCAGCACCTTTTCCATTCACCTTTTCGTTTGGATCGGCCATGCCATACACCACTTTCCTCATTCGTTCGCTCACCAGCCTCACGGCACAAGAGGGCGTGCGACCTTGATGGGCACATGGTTCCAGATTTACATATAAGGTACTCTCCGGTAGCAACGACTTATCCTTCACGCTTTCAATGGCCATCACCTCCGCATGGGATTCGCCTGCAAGGCTATGCCAGCCTTCACCTATTATTTGGCCTTTGTGCACCACCACGCTTCCCACTAGAGGATTGGGGTAAGTTTGCCCCAAAGCATTGCCCGCCAATTCTAAACAACGACGCATGTAAAACTCGTTTTCGAGGCTCGGTTTCATCCGACGAAAATATCCAACTTTGCCTACATGAAGTCCGAAATTATTCCCTGGCGAAACGAATTTTTAAAAAGCCTTCCACCTCTTTACCAAGAAAAAGAAGCCGAAAGCATTTTTCGCTGGGCTAATGACCACATTGAAAAGAACTTCTCCAATTCAGAAGTCAAAGTAGCTTTGTACAGGGAATATTTGGAAAGACTGCTTGCAGGCGAGCCCCTACAGTATATAATAGGTGAATGGGATTTTTATGGCCGTCGATTTTTGCTCAATCGCGCGGTACTTATTCCTCGGCCGGAAACAGAGGAACTAGTTGACCTCTGCTTAAAAATGAAATTGCCTACAAACGCAAAGGTACTCGACATTGGCACCGGAAGCGGTTGCATTGCCATCACCCTCGCGAACGAAAGACGCGCTTGGCAGGTAAGCGGATTAGACATTTCTACTGAAGCCCTCGAAATAGCACAGAATAATGCGGCGTTGTGCGAAGCTTCCGTTCAATGGATATGCGCCAATATTCTCGACGAAATGCCGGAATTGACCAGTCAACAGTTTGATTTAATTGTCTCCAACCCTCCGTATGTCACCATTTC
>CAZBBV010000183.1:0-4384 GCA_964490025.1 uncultured Cryomorphaceae bacterium
GCTTCAGGAGTTTGATTTGGTTTTCTTTCGCATCCGTGGAGGGCGCATATCGCATGTTGGCGTATATCTGCAAAATGGCTATTTCGTTCACAGTTCGGTGCAAGGCGGTGTAATGATCAACCACCTGGATGAAGCCTACTACAAAAAGTACTTTGCCGGTGGCGGACGCGTGCCTGCACAAATGGCGAACTAAAAAGACCAGCCGATAGTAGTGATGATACCGTAGTCGTTTTTGGCCGACTCTCCGGAGGTAGGCTTGTTGTCGTAGTTGTCGTAGAACTGAACGCCTAGAAAAAAGTCCTTGATCACTTCATATTTTGCGTAGAGATAGTACTCCATGCGCACGCGACCGGATATGGTTAGCGAGGGAAAGACATTTATGTTGGTAGAAACATCTATTTTCGGTCGGTGGTATTGGAACCATTTGTACTGTATTGTGAAAGCCGATTCTACGTTTACCGACACATCATCCGTGCTAATAGCTGCTTCCCTGTTCACCAAAAGGCCCGCAATCCAATAGAGTCTGTTCGTGTTTGTGCGAATGAAGTCTGAGCCACCTCCCACCCCTGCCTGAATCCTCGAATCCAAATCGAGTTCCGTATTTTCTTGCGTTTTCACCTGTCCCATCACAAACCACTTGTTCTTCGAATATCGGGTTACATTAAGGCCGTAATCCCGATTGCGGGAAGAAACGCCATCTCCATCATTGGTGATTATATTTTTTATATCCAATCGAGTTGCGTAATTGTTTGTTCGGTGCGAAATGTAACCGTTTAGGCTAAACTGAAATACGTCGCTCGCTTTGGTGTACGACAAGCCTAGGTCTAGGGAGCCGTCAATTTTTTGAAGAAAAGAACTCCTGATAGGCATGATCAGCACCACATCCCACATGGCCTTTTCAATAGTGTCATTTCCCGCAACAATAAGCACCTCTGCCACATTTGGTGAGTTGAGAAAAAAGCCAAAATAGCGATAGCCTGAAGAAGTGCGAATCTCAAAATACTTCTTAGAGTAGATGGTGTTTATCCTTTCGAAATCGATATACACTTTCTGCATGGCCTCCGTACTCAAAGTCAGTTGCCCATATTCGAATTTCTTGAGTTCTCCCGTTAGCCGATCGCCATTTTTAAGATAAATGGTATCGTTCTTCTGTGCTTTAGCGCTCATGGCGAAACACAACAAAAGAAAAAAAGAAATAGCCGCTCGTAGTGACATTTGTTTCTTAGCGTCTTTTTATATCGTTTTCATTCGTTTACTCTTCTACTTTACAACGATTTCCCGCACATATTCCTCACCAATGGCTTCATTAAGGTGTGTGCGCAAGTTTTCGCGTGCAAAAGTCAATTCACTGCGCACCACACTTTCTTCCACAGTTATGTGCAGCACCCCTTCGCGCATGCCAATGCGGGTCACGTATTTGTGCAAGCCCGGACCAAGCAAGTCCTTCACCAAGCCTTTTACCTGGTTTTTCCTGTAATTCTCTTCCAGATTGAGCTCACCAAACATTCGTTTGATTACCTCCCCCATGGTTTCCTCGTTCTGCTTTCTCATTGGCTCATAGGGCTTATGGTTCCTTCGTCTACCAGGTATATCACACTTTCTTCGTTCACTCTTCTTATCACCTCTTTAGTGCGTTCAGGATGTGTGTCGGTTATAAATATTTGCCCAAATCGGTGCTCGTTCACCATCTGCACCAAGGCCTCCACCCTTTGTTCGTCCAACTTGTCGAAAATATCGTCCAAAAGCAGAATGGGCTTGAAACCGTTTTGCTGGTGAAGGTATTCGAACTGGGCCAGCTTTAAGCTGATCACAAATGTTTTCTGCTGACCCTGGCTGCCTATCTTTTTAATGGGAACATCATCCAGATAAAAGCCCAAATCGTCCTTGTGCACACCCACAGAGGTAAATTGAAGCACACGGTCTTTCGATAAATTTTGATTAAGCAAAGTAGCCATCTCGCCGTTCTCCAAATCGCTTTCGTACACCAGGCTCACTTTTTCCGCCTTCTTAGAGATGCGCTTGTAAATCTCTGAAAACAAAGGCACAAAACTCTCTATAAACGCTTTTCTTTTTGGGTAAATGGCATTCGAGAGCTCTACCATTTGGTGGTTATACACCTCCAATGTGTCTTTATCGAAGCTTCGGTTCTGGGCAAAATATTTAAGCAGGCTATTGCGCTGGTCGAGTAGGCGCTTGTAGCGCACCAACTGGTCGAGGTACTCTGCGTCGTATTGGCTGATCACACTATCCATAAACTTGCGGCGCAGCGCACTTCCTTCCGAGATCAAATCTTTATCATAAGGTGAAATGATCACCAATGGCAAAAGCCCAATATGGTCTTGCAGCCGCTCGTATTCCTTTTTATTTCGTCGTGCTTTCTTCTTTTGCTCCTTGTGCACCGCGCAATGGATGTGCTCTTCATGTCCGTCGCGATCGAACCAACCCTCCACCACAAAAAAATCACTACCATGCCGCACGTTTAGCTGATCCGTATTGTTCAGATAGCTTTTCAAAAAGCTGAGATAGTAAATGGCGTCCAGCACATTGGTTTTGCCTGCACCATTGGGCCCCACCAAGCAATTGATCTTGCTGCTTAGGGTCACTTCAGCTTCAGGATAGTTCTTAAAATTGAGTAAATGGAGACGATTGAGGTACATGGAAAAAATGAATGGGGTACAAATGAAACCAAATGGGTGCTATTGACGAAAAAAATTACTTTTGTGCACCAAAATTTTATCCCCAAATAATGAGCAAGAAGAAAAACCATTCGGACGACCAACTAGTTGCTGTAGAAGAAGCACTATCGAAAACCGAAAAGTTTGTAGAAAAGAATCAGAACAACCTACTTATCGGGTTGATTGCTGTTGTTGTGTTGGTTGGAGGCTATTTTGCCTACACAAATCTGTACAAAAAACCACTGGAGCAAGAAGCACAGAAGGCCATCATATTTGCTCAACTTGAGTTTGAGCGCGACTCTTTTCGTCTGGCACTAACCGGCAATAGCCAGTTTTTTGGCTTTGAATCCATGATTGACGAATACGGCGGCACCCAGGCAGGAAGACTTTCCTATTACTATGCCGGCGTTTGTTACGCCAAATTGGGCGAATATGCCAACGCGATTGAAATGTTAGACAAATTCAAGACAGATGATGAAATGCTTGCCGCTGTCCGTCTTGGTCTTATCGGCGATTGCTTTGCAGAATTGAACCAACCGGAAGAAGCGCTCGAATACTATGAGAAAGCTGCTGCAGCCCGCGACAATAATTTTACCACGCCTTTCTATTTGAAAAAGGCGGCCGAAACTTGTATGGTACTTAACAATCCGGGCAGTGCATTGAAGCATTACGAAACGATTAAGAAAGACTTTCCTGAGTCTTTGGAGGCGCAGGATATCGATCGCTTGATTGAAAGAGCCCGCTACCAAGCACAAGGATAATGGCCAGTATTCATCAGAATTTATCGGACTACGATTTTGAAAAGGTTCCCAATGCGGAGCCTTTTCGCTTTGGTATTGTAGTGAGCGAGTGGAATAAGAACATCACACTTGCCCTACTGAAAGGTTGTGTCGAAACATTATCGAAGCACGGCGCATTGGATGAAAATATTCATGTGGCCTTTGTGCCCGGTAGTTTTGAGCTGACCTACGGGGCCAAAAAGATGCACGAAAGCCAAAAACCGGATGCCATTATTTGCTTGGGAAGCGTCATTCGCGGCGAAACACCCGATTTTGTGTGTCATGGTGTTACCCAAGGTGTTGTAGAACTGAACCTGAACTTGGATTGCCCGGTGATATTCGGCGTGCTTACGGACGATACCCTCCAGCAGTCAATTGACAGAAGTGGTGGCAAACACGGGAACAAAGGCATAGAAGCCGCTGTTACTGCAATAAAAATGGCGGCATTTAGGCCTTGATGCTTTTGAAAATCTATATTTACCCTCTTACTAATCCTTAAATCAGACAACAAATGAAAAAACTGACAACACTATTTACTTGCATGGCTTTCGTGGCTATGAGTTTTCAATCTTTTGCACAGGACTTGCCAAAACCAAGTCCAAAATCGAAAATTGAACAACGAATTGGCCTAACTGACTTCACCATGGACTATTCTCGTCCGAGCATGAAGGGTCGTGAAATATGGGGGAGCCTAGTACCATTTGATAAAATATGGAGAACCGGAGCCAATGAGAATAGCCTATTTACCTGTTCAACCCCCGTTAAGGTAAATGGCCAAAGCCTACCAGCCGGAACCTATGCTTATCTTATCCTTCCTTACGCCAAAGGCGAGTGGATTGTGGTGATGAACACCAAAACAGACATGTGGGGAACCGACGGATATGACGAAAAGAACAACGCCATCAGAGTGAGCGTAAAAGCTATGGAAGG